>JAAZCO010000071.1 GCA_012513235.1 Gammaproteobacteria bacterium | reverse complement strand
CTTTCTTGGACACGCCCATAAAGGGGCACAAGCCAAGAAATTGAACCAACACAAAGTTGTTCACTAAGATGGCGCTAACCACAATCAGTAAGAGTTCGCTCATGGTGAATAATACTGGCTCAAACGTTATCAAGAAGATGGCTATTATCGTGCAGGTCGATATAGCGTACAAGTCGCATTTATTGCTTCTTTAAGTTCTTTTTGATCTAAGGCTATGGGTTATTGGTTGAAACGCTGAAAAAGATCCAGATAACTGCAACACTGTGGCGTTATGACGCGCTAAAAATAGTGGATGCATAAAAGCTTCACAGCGGCAAAGACCTTAATCGAGTTGCCAATATGCTTAATTGTACTCTCTGTAGAAACACAACTGACGCGCTGCTAGACCGCGGCTAAGGAAAATATGCATGCTGAATAGAATATCATTTAAGGCGCGTTTAATAGTGCTTACGAGCATTGCGTTCTTGCTCTTTATATTGGTTGGTGCCGTGGGTTTAATGGGTATGAACAGCCTCAACCAAGCTCTTGAGGATGTTTACCAAGAGAAAATGGTTCCTGTTAAAGTGCTGGATACTATTTATGCCGATATCAATGGCTCGCGGGCTGAATTGTTGTTGGCGCTGCAGCATGCACCTGACTCATCGTTTTTAGATCTGCATGATCATCCGGTCAGTCGCCATATTGATACGATTAAAAATGGCCAAGCCCGTAATAAGCTGGGTTGGGAGACGCTGGATGCCATTACTTTTTCTGCAAAAGATCAGCAACTGATAGATGATCTGCTCGCGCAAGTAAAAGTGTTGCGTCACCAAGGTGTTGATCCGGTGATTGCGGCGATTGGCAGCGGTAACTACTACCGCGCAAACCAGTTGATCTTAACTACGGTCAATCCAGCAATCGGTAAGGTGCGCGAGGTGATGATGCAGTTGAGTGATAACTTAATGCATGACGCGCAACAAGAGTTTAACCAAGGTGAGCAACGCTACCAGCAAACCATTAAGTTGTTTGCTGTAGTGATGGCGTTGGGCGGTGCGTTAATTGTTTTATTAGCACTGCGAGTGATTACCAGTATTCAGCGAGCGGTCAAACTATTGCGTGAAGCCTCCGAGCAGATGGCATCGGGCGATACCACGGTACGCGTACGCTACCAAGGGCAGGATGAACTGCGTGATGTGGCGATTGCTTTTAATAATATGAGTGAGCGCTTTCAAACTGCTTTGCATGATGTGGATCGTTCCGCTGAGCAATTAGCCGCGGCCAGTGAAGAAACATCGGTGATCACGGTCAACACCAGCGAGAGCATGCAAAAGCAGCAAAATGAAATTTCACAAGTCGCCACAGCCATGAATGAAATGCATGCCACGGCCAATGAAGTCGCACGTAGCGCAAGTCAGGCTGCTGATGCTGCACGTCACGCTGATGAAGAAGCAGCGCTGGGGCGTGATGTGTCCTTACAGACTATTGATGCTATTGAGAGCTTGGCTTCTGGCGTGGAGAGTGCCACAGCGGTGATTGAGGCGCTGGCTAAGGATAGTGAAGATATTGGTAGCGTCTTGGACGTGATTCGCAGTATTGCCGAGCAAACCAACTTGCTGGCACTGAACGCTGCTATTGAAGCGGCGCGTGCCGGTGAAGCCGGACGAGGCTTTGCGGTGGTGGCTGATGAAGTGCGTACGCTGGCATCGCGCACTCAGCAATCAACCCAAGAAATTAACGATATGGTGGCACGTTTGCAAAGTGGTGCTGGGCAAGCTGTTGAGGCAATGGAAACTGGACGTGTGCAAGCGCGTGCAGGTGTTGAGCAAACCCTCAAAACGACCGCATGCTTAGAGTCGATTGTCAGCGCTATTCATACAATCAATGATATGAACGTACAGATTGCCAGCGCGGCGGAAGAGCAAAGTGCGGTGAGCGAAGAGATTACGCGCTCGGTGGTTGCCATCAATGATTTAACCACTGAAACAACCGATGGTGCGATGCAGACCACGCAAGCCAGCCATGAGGTGGCACGCTTAGCCAGCGCACTGCAAGATATGCTGGAGCGCTTCAGAACTTAAAAGTACAGCTATACATACTAAGTCAACCCACAACCCCAGCCCTGAAAAATCTTCGGCGCTGGGGTTGTTTGCTATTTAATTGACTGAAAATACTTCAAACGAGTGTTTGTCACGCATAAATCATTGTTTTTATTGAGACAATGGTCTGAATTTAGACCAAGGTCTGCTATTCGTACGCGCGATAATCTTTACATTAACAACCCATGTAGGCAGCGCTGAGCTAATTGTGCTCAAGTGCTGGATGCAGTCTCTATGCTAGGGACACAAGGAGTCAGAGTTTTGAGGTTTGCCGCGCACCAAGCGCACAGAGTTCAAAACTAAAAATAGAAAGTACATAAAAATCACAATAAATGTATACGTTCAATATCTGACAACACTGAGTGTTGTTCGAATCCTGCATGTAAGTGATAACAATAAAATACGCTCACTGGGTACGCTCGGTTGAGTAGGAGAAATAGTATGCAAGATACAGTTGTGGAAAAGGTGCTTAAGCACCCTAAGTATGTGGAGCTGGTACAGCGCCGTACGCGCATCAGTATGTCGTTTTTTGCTGTGGCATTAACGATCTACTCTGGATTTATTTTGACCTTGGCGTTTATGCCAGAAGTGTTCGCTCAGCCTATTGGTGCTGGTTGGACTATGAGCGTAGGCGTACTGTCAGGTATCTTAGTTGTGTTTAGTGCGGTCATTATGATTGCTCTCTATACCTACGTTTCTAACAAAACTTTTGATCCATTACTTGATGCGATTATGAGGGACGTAGAATGAAAAAGTTTCTCTTAAGTACAGCACTGTTGTCCTTGTTTGCTCAGCCTGCATTTGCAGCAACGGGCCAAGCTAATACATCTGCAATTGTAATGTTCTTGGTGTTTATCGCTGGAACCATGGTGATTACCTGGTGGGCAGCGCGTAAAACCCAAACCACATCTGACTTCTATACCGCAGGTGGTGGTATCACGGGTTTCCAGAATGGTTTAGCCATTGCTGGTGACTATATTTCAGCGGCATCTTTCCTGGGTATCGCCGGTATGGTGTACGTCAGCGGTTTTGACGGCATCATTTACGCCATTGGTTTCCTCTTTGGTTGGCCGGTGGTGATGTTCTTGGTAGCTGAGCGTTTACGTAACTTGGGTCGCTTTAACTTTGCGGACGTGACTGCGTTCCGTTTAGAGCAGACACCGATGCGTGTGCTTGCAGCCAGTGCGTCACTGTTGATTATTGCTCTGTACCTGATTGCACAAATGGTGGGTGCGGGTAAGTTAATCGTGCTGCTGTTTGGTCTTGAGTACAAAATCTCAGTGATCATTATCGGTACCTTAATGATGATCTACGTGTTCTTCGGCGGTATGACTGCTACCACGTGGGTACAAATCATTAAAGCGGTTCTGATGCTAGCGGGTGGTACGTTATTAGCGGGTCTAGTGCTGATGGCATTTAACTGGAACCCAGATGTATTGCTGGCTGAAGCAGTAAGTGTTCACCCTTCGGGTGAAAGCTTAGTTGCGCCAGGTGCTCTGGTGAGTGGTAACCCATTGAACGCACTGTCACTTGGTTTGGCTCTAGCGTTTGGTACTGCAGGTCTGCCACACATTCTGATGCGCTTCTTCACTGTATCGAGTGCAAAAGAAGCACGTAAGTCTGTGATCTGGGCGAGCGGCTTTATCGGCTACTTCTACCTGTTAACCTTTATCATTGGTTTCGGTGCGGTTGCGCTACTGGTTCGTCACCCAGAGTATTTCAACGTAGCAGCTGATGGCAGCTTCGATATGTTGAAAAACTTGGTCGGCGGCACCAACATGGCGGCAGTACACCTGTCCAATGCTGTGGGTGGTAGCTTACTGCTTGGCTTTATGGCTGCAGTAACTTTCGCAACCATCGTAGCGGTAGTAGCAGGTCTGGCTCTGGCCGGTGCTGCAGCCATTGCTCACGACTTGTACGCCAACGTTATTGCACGTGGTCGTTCAACTGAAAAGCAAGAAATGCGTATCTCTAAGATCTCTACTCTTGTATTAGGTGTCTTGGCTGTACTGCTAGGTATTATCTTTGAAGATCAAAACGTTGCCTTCATGGTTGGTTTGGCGTTCGCTATTGCAGCAAGTGCTAACTTCCCAGTGCTGGTACTGTCGATCTCATGGCGCGGATGTACAACTCGCGGCGCAACCATCGGTGGCTTCTTAGGCTTGGTGTTTGCAACCATGTGGGTTGTCCTGAGTTCAACTGTTTGGGTTGACGTGTTCGGTAACGCTGAAGCAATCACACCGTTCTCTAACCCAGGTATCTTCTCGATTCCGTTAGCGTTCTTTGCGATTTGGTTCTTCTCGATCACTGATAAGAGTGCACGTGCTGACAAAGAGCGTGACGCCTTTACTGCACTGACTGTACGCAGCCAGACAGGTATCGGTCGCTCAGGCGCGCAGGATCACTAAGTAATAACCTGATGATTGTGTGATAGATCATCGCCTAAAAATACCCCGACTGGTTCGGGGTATTTTTTTGTCTGAATTTTATTGCGGCAAGAAAAATTCTTGCGATCGAGAATGGCTTTCTAGCTGTAGAGGCCTCTTGTTTTAGTAGGGCAAATGTCGACTGGTTTGATAATTAGATAACGATAATAGTAATGATTGTTATTAGCATAAGGCTCTGATATATTCTTTCGCACACTAATTATGACCAAGGAAATATAATGAAAAATGTAATCAAAGGCGCAGTATTAGCAGTCAGCTTGGCAGTTGCTGGTGGTGCTATGGCCGATGATCGCCCAGATCATTTTAAAGGACTCGAATCTCCAGACCTGCAAACAGCTGTGGCTAACTTTTCTGAATACAATAAGCGTTTAGAAAAAGCTTTGAGCGGTGATTTAACCGATGCTGATTTGGTTAAAATTCATGAGCTGACCTACACCTTGGAAAATGCTTTAGAAAAAATTAATGACGATTTAGAAGAGTTGGCTGAGACGCTAGAAGAAGTGCATGTTGCTTCAGAAACCTTCAATCGCGAAGACCTTAAAACAGCTGGACCTAAGTATTTAGAAGCTGCGCGCACTGTTATTAAGTGATTTTATGATGAGCCTTCGTTGAGGCATTATAAAACGAAGGTTCTGTCCTAGCAGGTTGTTGTAAAATTGGTATACTTCGCAAGCTAAACATTAGCTTGGAGACTGCGTAGCCATGTACGAACAGCACCGCTTTGGAATGCAAGTCACGCATTTATCACGAGCGTGGCGCGCAGCGCTTGATCGGCGTTTAGCTGATTTAGGTTTATCACAAGCCCGTTGGTTGGTTTTGTTGCATGTAGCCCGCGCTAAAGAGCTGCCCACGCAAGGTGAGTTGGCTTGCAGTGTTGGTGTAGAAAATCCAACCTTAGCTCGATTGCTGGACGCTTTGGCTGCTCAGCATTTAATTGAGCGTCAAATTGATCCAGATGATCGTCGTGTTAAAAAAATTGCCTTAACCCGTACCGCGCTCGTATTGATTGAAAAAATTGAAGCCATTGCCACTCAGTTACGCTGCGAGATTTTTGCTGGTATTTCTGAAGAAGATATCCAACAGTGCCAAGCGACTCATACGCGTATGTTGGCCAATTTAGAAAAAACCTATGAAACATGACCTCGCCAGTTTAAATGCGCGTTTTGGTGCGCTCTATCGTGTGTGGCTGCTGGGTGTACTGATGCTTGGCAGTATGGTCATGGTGTTATCCTCGACCAGTATTAACGTGGCTTTGCCAGCCATCATGGATGAGTTTGCGATGGGGCGACCCATGGCGCAATGGCTCGCCACTGGCTTTTTAGCCGCCATGACGGCAGGGCTGCTATTGGCAGCTTGGGCGCAGGCTAAGTTTGGTTCGCGCATTACTGTGCAGGTCAGTATTGGGTTGTTTGTGGTGTGTTCAGTTGCTGCATTGCTAGCCACTGCAGGTTGGCAATTGATTATTCTGCGCATCTTGCAAGGTGCTTCTGCGGGGATTATCCAGCCCTTAGCCACTGTGCTGATCTTTCGTGTTTACGCTGGTGGTGGACGCGGGACGGCCTTGGGCGTGTATGGGCTCGGCTTGATGATTGCGCCGAGTATTGGCCCTACTGTGGGCGGTTACCTGATTGACCATTTTGGTTGGATGTCCGCTTTTTGGCTGCCTTTACCTGTGTGTGTGGTGCTGATGGTGGCGGGGCATTGGCTACTGCCAGATGAGAGCAACCCCAAAGCTAAACGTTTGGATGTGTTGTCCTTTGTGATGCTGACCACGGCTATCTTTGCTGGCTTGGCGGCGATTTCAGAGGCGCAGCGCTATGCTTGGGGTGATTGGCGGGTTTCGGCCTTAGCGGTCACTACAGTGGTGTGCGGTTTTATCTTTTTCCTCCGTACGCTCAATAGTAAAAAGCCCATTCTGTCGTTACGTTTATGGCGTCTCGCGGCCTTTCGGCGGGCCAGTTGGGTGGCGCTAGCTTTGGGTTTGGGTCTATATGGCTCGACTTATTTAATTCCCTTGTATCTGCAAACCATCAGTGGCTATAGCGCTGGGCATGCTGGTGTTTTATTGCTGCCTGCAGGTATTTTGTTGGGACTGGCATCCTTTGCCAGTGGCTGGTTATGTGATCGCATTGCGATTGTTTGGCTGCTGTGTATTGGTTTGTTTTTGTTTGCCTTTTCATCGATTTGGTATGGCATTTGGGGGGCCAGTAGCGGCTTCTTTTGGCTGTGTGTTATTGCTGCGTTAGGGCGTATGGGTATTGGCTTGATTATGCCGGCGCTGAGTACTGCATCCCTTGATAGTTTAACGGTCGATGAATTGCCCTATGGCGCAGGCGCTGTAACCTTTGTACGCCAGTTGGGTGGTGCTTTTGGCATCAACTTGTTGACTGTATTTCTAGAGTGGCAGCATCAGTCATTAGGTGGTGATTTTGTTGCCGAAACTGTAGCTTTTGAGCGTACATTTATCCTGCTGGGTTTTGCCTTTTTATTGGCGTTATGGCCAGCCTGGCGCTTACGTAAATTTCCTAAGCCGCTCAAAAAATCAGATGACCGTTCGTCGGGTGCGCTGAACAAATAACTTATAGCACCGTCAACTAAGTGTGCTTGTTTAAACGCAAGCGCACCTTAACGCTAATTTGTACGGAGTATATAATTATGAAAACATTAGCCCGCAAATACGCAGGTCTTGCAGTCTTCACGGCCCTATTAGGTATGCCGTTAACACACGCAGTGGCCAATGATACGATGGCAGAAGCACAAGAAGCGGTGTCCGATACTTGGATCACCAGTAAAGTGAAATCAGTCTTTTTAAGTAATGTGAATATCAGCGGCTTAGATATTAAAGTAGAAACCGTGGATGGCGTGGTTGCGCTGTCAGGTGAAGTGCCTACTGTAGCTGAGCGCGATCTTGCTATTAGTAAAGCAGAAAATGTTAAAGGCGTGAAAAATGTCGCAGCTGACGGCCTAAAAACCAGTCGCTAAACACCCCCTGATCGCTATTGATGACATTTTAATTTTTTCTGAGGTGCTTTATGAATTCTGATATTTTTGAAGGCAAGTGGAAACAGCTTAAAGGTCAAATCAAAACGCGCTGGGGTAAGCTCACCGACGATGATCTGGACGTAATGGAAGGCCATAGTCAATATCTCGCGGGTAAGCTGCAAGAACGCTACGGCGTAACGAAAGAAAAAGCCGAAGAAGAAATTGCTGAGTTCAATCGCAAGCTATAACTTCTTCTGGGCATAAACGGCTTGAGCAGGGTGAAAACGCCTTGCTCAAGCCGTTTTTTATGCGCTGGGATAAAGTCATGGCTGCGGCAATGCTGTTGCTTAGCTTACTTAAACAACGGACCTGACTTAGTGTTTAAACCTTTGGCTAAACGGTCATAGAGCACGACGTTGACGGTTGCAGCCAAGTTCATACAGCCATTGGTGGGGATATACACCACATCGGTACACCAGTCGCGAATCTCTTTATCCAGCGAGCCATCTTCAGGGCCAAAGATATACAGCGCGCGGTCAGGGTGGGTGTATTCAGGTAAAGGACGCGCGCCTTCTACCAATTCAATCGCCACAGGTGTGCAACCGAGCGGTAAGATTTTGCGCAAATCGTCAATATTAATCAGCGGCACGTCTTGGTGCACTTTTTTGGTGTCGGTAATAAAGTCCTTGGCACGATCGTAACGGGTGCCGGTATAAAAGACGCTATTGACGCTGTAACAGCCTGCCGCACGCATAATAGAGCCAACATTGGTCGGCGATTTGGGGTTGCTTAAAGCGATACAGCTGTAACGACGATTGGCCACAAGAGACTCACAAAATTCTGTTTTCTATCCTGCCAGACTCATTGTCAGTCTCTCAGGTAGAAAAGGGGTATGTATAAATAAAAAGGCCGAGAACAGTGTCTCGGCCTTGATGCAACTGAACTGAGGGGTTATTTAACTTCAACCGCCAAGCTCTCGGCAATCTTTTTCTTCCACAGAGCAGGGCCAGTGATGTGCACCGACTCGCCTGAAGTATCCACTGCTACTGTGACAGGCATATCCACCACATCAAACTCGTAGATAGCTTCCATGCCCAGTTCTGGGAATGCCGCTACACGAGACTTCTTAATGGCTTGTGCCACTAAGTAGGCCGCGCCGCCAACAGCCATCAGGTAGACCGCTTTGTGATCTTTAATCGCATCAATAGCGATCGGGCCACGCTCAGATTTACCAATCATGCCCAGCAAGCCTGTGCTTTCAAGGATTTGACGGGTGAATTTATCCATACGTGTGGCGGTAGTTGGGCCAGCAGGTCCAACAACTTCTTCGCCAACTGGGTCCACAGGGCCGACGTAATAGATAAAGCGGCCTTTGAGATCAACCGGTAATTCTTCACCGTTGTTGAGCATGTCCACCATGCGCTTGTGCGCCGCATCACGGCCGGTAAACATCTTACCGTTGAGCAGGACAGTTTCACCGGGCTTCCAACTTTGTACCTCTTCTGGCGTTATGGTGTCGAGATTGACACGACGCGCCGTTGGACCCGCTTCCCAAACGATATCTGGGTAAGCGTCGAGTGATGGTGCTTCCAGTACTGCAGGGCCTGAACCGTCCAGCACAAAGTGGGCGTGACGAGTTGCAGCACAGTTTGGAATCATGCACACCGGCAGTGATGCGGCGTGGGTTGGGTAGTCCATGATTTTCACATCAAGTACAGTCGTCAGGCCACCTAAACCTTGTGCACCAATACCCAGCTGATTCACTTTCTCGAACAGTTCTAAGCGCAGTTCTTCGGCACGGGTTTGTGCGCCGCGCGCTTGCAGTTCATGGATGTCGATGGATTCCATCAGCACTTCTTTGGCCATCACCGCAGCTTTTTCTGCAGTACCGCCAATACCAATGCCGAGCATACCCGGTGGACACCAGCCCGCACCCATTTCTGGAACAGTTTTCAGTACCCAATCCACGATGGAGTCAGAGGGGTTGAGCATGGCCATTTTGGCTTTGTTTTCTGAGCCGCCGCCTTTCGCTGCGACATCAAATTCAACCGTATCACCTGGCACGATTGAGTAGTGAATCACTGCTGGGGTGTTGTCTTTGGTATTGCGACGAGCACCAGCTGGATCAGCTAAAATAGAGGCGCGCAGAACGTTCTCAGGCAAGTTGTACGCGCGGCGTACACCTTCGTTAATCATATCTTCAACGCCCATGGTGGCGTCATCCCAGCGCACGTTCATACCTACACGGACAAACACAGTCACAATGCCGGTGTCTTGGCACATTGGACGGTGGCCGGTGGCACTCATGCGTGAGTTAATCAGAATTTGTGCGATGGCGTCTTTAGCTGAAGCAGATTCTTCACGCTCATAAGCGGCGTGCATGGCTTCAATAAAGTCGAGCGGGTGGTAATAAGAAATAAACTGTAAGGCATCGGCGACGCTTTGAATAACATCATCTTGCTTAATAACGGTCATGAAACGCTCCTCTCATCGGACGGGAACATCAAGTGCTTTAAACCAGCAGTCTCGGTGTACATCAATCAACAACAGGTATACTCAATGGGTCGAGCACACTGTGTAAATGTTTTAAGAATCCGGTAAGTATAGCGCGCATCGCTGTCGAACGAACAGTCGCGCGCTATCGACTATGGTGGCAGGGCTTTATTTAACGCAGCTCTTTAGCGTGTTGCGCAGCAATCAAATCAGACAATTGCTGATCTTTCTCGTGCCACATCTGGTTGACCCAGTCTTGAAATTCAGCGCGGTAGTTCATGTCTTGATCGTAGCTTTTACCGACAAATTGCTCTGGAATCTCGGTGATTTCAATGCGCATTACAATGCGTTTAATCTGCCCGCTGAGTAAGTCCCACAGTGAGGGTTTGCCTTGTGGGTAATACAGTGTGACGTTGACCAAACCTTGTAATTGCTCACCCATAGCGTCCAGTACAAAAGCAATGCCGCCAGCTTTAGGTTTGAGTAAATGCTGAAACGGGGATTTCTGCTGATCGTGTTTTTCTTGGGTAAAGCGTGTGCCTTCGAGAAAGTTAAACACCGACACTGGGTTGGTTTTATAGCGTTCACAGGCCTTGCGCGTGGTGGCTAAATCTTGGCCTTGTTTTTCTGGGTGCTTGGCTAAGTAAGCTTTGCTGTAGCGTTTCATAAAGGGAAATTCCAGCGCCCACCAGCACAAACCAATCACTGGCACCCAAATCAGCTCTTTTTTGAGAAAGAATTTTAAAAAAGGTAAGCGACGGTTAAATTGGTGTTGCAAAGCAAGAATATCCACCCAGCTTTGGTGGTTGCTGGTGACTAACCAAGAGTGCGTCAGATCGAGCTTTTCTAAGCCTTGTACATCCCATTCTATGGGTTGCACTAAACGCATCCAAAATGAGTTCACGCTAATCCACGCTTCAGCAATCCAATGCATGATAAAGCGCAGGCTACGTTGTATGGGGGTGAAGGGTAAAACGACTTTAAGCAGAGCGCAGATAAACAGCGGCCAACACCAAAATAAGGTGTTTATCACCAGCAGTAGTGAGACGATGACGCCGCGTAACAACGGTGGAAGAAAGTGCAGCATAAAGCGATACCTCAAGATAATGCGCACAGCGCAGCACATATATAGAAAAATATCTGGGTATGGTTATAGTTTTAGCGGGGGAGTGCAAGTGTTACCTGAGACTCAAGAGTCACTGCGCTGACTGCGGCAGTGACTCTGAGCGATGTATTACTGCGGCTGGTTAGCAGCCTGAATGGCAGTTAGTGCGATAGTGAAGACGATGTCATCAACCAAAGCACCGCGTGACAAGTCATTCACAGGCTTGCGTAAACCTTGCAGCATCGGGCCTACGCTAATCACGTTGGCGCTGCGCTGTACGGCTTTGTAGGTGGTGTTGCCGGTGTTTAAATCAGGGAAGATAAACACAGTGGCACGACCTGCAACTAAGCTGTCAGGTGCTTTTGAGCGGCCCACACTTTCAATGCTGGCGGCGTCATATTGCAGTGGGCCATCAATGGCCAGTGCTGGATTAGTCTCACGGGCAATACGTGTTGCGTCGCGGACTTTCTCCACTTCTGCGCCTGTACCTGAATCACCGGTTGAGTAGCTGATCATGGCAACGCGTGGATCGATACCGAAGGCTTGGGCTGATTCAGCGCTTTGCAAGGCAATTTCTGCAAGTTGCTGAGCGTTTGGATCAGGGTTCACAGCGCAGTCGCCGTAGACCAATACTTGATCCGGCAGCAGCATAAAGAACACCGATGAAACTAAGTTGTAGCCGGGTGCAGTTTTCAATAGCTGCAAAGCAGGGCGAATAGTGCTGGCAGTGGTGTGTACCGCACCGGAAACCAAACCGTCTACTTCATCTTCAGCCAGCATCATGGTGGCTAAAACGACAGTATCTTCCAGTTGCACAGCAGCTAATTGTGGCGTGAGACCTTTATCTTTACGCAGCTCAACCATCGGTGCGATAAAGCGCTGGCGGATGGACTCTGGATCAATGATTTCTAAATCAGCAGGTAGCTCGATTCCCTGTGCTTTAGCAATTGCATGCACTTCTTCAGGCTTAGCCAAAAGTACACAGCGTGCAATACCGCGCTTTTGGCAAATCGCTGCCGCTTGAATGGTGCGCGGCTCATTACCTTCAGGTAATACAATGCGCTTATTGGCTTGTTGCGCGCGCTTCACCAGTTGGTGACGGAAAGCAGGTGGCGATAAGAGCAGTTGGCGCACAGTGCTGCAGCGCGCAGCTAACCAGTCTTGATCTAACTGACCCGCAATGTACTCGGTCACGGCTTTCGCGCGCTCGGTGTCACTGATGGGGATGCCTTTGTATAAACGAGTTAGATTGTACGCGGTATCGTATGAGCCAGTCGGTACGCTCATCACTGGCAGGCCGCCTTTAAGTGCGCGCTCACCAATATCCATAATGCTGGGGTTGGGCGTCAGATCACCGGTCAGCAGTAAGCCAGCCAGCAGTACACCGTTCAATTCAGCCAGGCTGGTAGCGAGAATAATATCATCGCGATCGCCAGGGCAGACTACTAGCACACCCGGTTGCAGCAAGGGGACGATATTGGCCACAGTGCGCGAGCACAAAATAACTTTCTGTACGCGACGCTGTTCGATATCACCAGCGTTATGCACTTTAGCTTTAATTAGTTCAGCAAAGTCACTGGTGCGGGCGTTGTTCAGTTCTTCATTTTTTGCGATACAGCCGATCAGGTGTAAATCACCTTTGCGCAGCGCAGGTAAATGGCTTTTTAAACGCTCAATAAAACCATTGATCGGCGCTTCTTCAACCTTGTTGATGATCACACCGAGGACTTTCGGATCTTTAGTGCCGCCAAACAGCTGAGCTTGCATCTCGATGCGGTCTGACAATTCATTCAGGTCATCGCTGCTCGGTGCGCTGACCAGAATCACTTCTGCATCCATGGTTTTTGCAAGGTGTGCGTTAATGCGCTCTGCATAATTTGCTTGGCGCGATGGCGTCATGCCTTCGACAATAATGATGTCGTACTCAGCTTGAATCTGCTGGTGCATGCTGACGATTTCTTCCATCAGCTCATCAAGTTGGCCGTTACCAATCATGCGCTCAACATAGTTTAACGACAGCGCTTTAGGCTGGCGAATACCATGGGTGGCTTGCATCAGCGCGCTAGAGCGCTCTGGGCCGGTGTCATCCGGATGTGGCTGGGCGATGGGTTTGAAAAAACCAACTTTTAAGCCTGAGCGCAATAGAGCTTGGACCACGCCCAAGCTCACTGATGATAAACCGACACCGAAACCGGTGGGGGCAAGTAAAAAAGTGTGCATGTATCAAGCGTCCTCTAATTAAGCTTTAGCGTCGATAAGGGCCAATGTTTCAACGGCAATTTGACGTTCTTCATTGGTCGGAATCACCAGTACGCGCGGATGGTTATCTGCGCTGATGTTACCTGCAACGCCACGAGTACACTTCAAGTTCGCTTCTTCGTCCAGTTTGAAGTTGAATAAACGCATGTGTTCTAAGGTTTTGCTGCGTACTAAGCTGGCGTTCTCACCGATACCGCCGGTAAAGACTAAACCGTCCAGTTTCGGTAGCGCACAGGCCATGCCGGCTAGAGACTTGGCTAAACGGTAGCAGAATACTTCAATGGCTAAGGTTGCTCGCTCATCGCCTTTTTGGCTGGCTTCAATCAGGGTGCGCATATCATTGGACAGTCCGGATAGACCCAACAGGCCACTTTCCTTCGTCAGTACACTTTCAATACGTTGAATATCCCAACCTAGCGTGCGTGATAAGTAATTGTGCAAGCTTGGGTCAACATCACCGCTACGCGTACCCATTACTAAACCTTCCAGTGGGGTTAAACCCATGCTGGTGTCTAAACTTTCACCGTTCACTACAGCGCACGTTGAACAGCCATTACCCAGGTGCGCGACTAACCAGCTGCTGTCTTCAACAGGTAAGCCCGTCATGGCTGCAGCTCTGCGGCTGACAAACATATGACTGGTACCGTGGAAGCCATAACGACGCACATGGTGGTCGGTGTACAGGTGCTCAGGAACGGCATAACGGTAGGCGTGCGCCGGCATAGTTTGGTGGAACGCGGTGTCAAATACAGCCACTTGCGTCAGGTTCGGGTAGAGCGTCATCGCCGCTTCAATACCAATTAAACCGGCTGGGTTATGCAGGGGTGCTAAGACTGCAGCGCTGCGAATCACATCAATCACTTCACGGTTTAACGCAGAGGCTGCGGTAAAGTGCGCGCCGCCATGCACAACACGGTGACCAATACTGGTTAATTTACCATGGCTGGCTTTTTGTACTAAAGGCAATAAACGCTCAAAAGCAGCCTTATGGTCAGCACCGTGTAGTTGTGCAACATGCTTTTCATCACCGAGCTGCCAGTTTAAAACAGCTTCGCTGCTGCCTAAACGCTCTGCTAAGCCTTGAATTAAAAACTCATCGTTATCTTCATTCACTAAAGCAAACTTAATCGATGAGCTGCCGCAATTGATAACTAACACGTTGCGAGACGACATGAGAGATCCTTTTGATACATAGAAATAGATGCAATGTGACGGTAGAAACTCAATAAGACAGTCACATCATTTATAAAGTGTCTCAATCTTCATGCGCGAGATGGAGGTAGGTCAAGTGAGCATTAGTCTATTTATTCTAAAGTCGCATTAGCGCGCGTGTGCAGGTAAACTTTGGTTTTCATTCATATTGATAAAGGTTTTTATTTTATGCTGATCACCAATCAACACGTTGTCGCCATTGACTACACGCTCAGTAACGACGCCGGTGAAGTGATTGATAGCTCTGCTGGTGCCGAGCCGTTGGTCTATTTGCATGGTGCAAGCAACATCATTGCTGGTTTAGAAAACGCATTAGCCGGCAAAGCTGTCGGTGATGAATTAGAAGTCAGCATTGAGCCAGAAGACGCTTATGGTGAGTACAGTGCCGAGCTGATTACTAACCTAGGCCGTGAAATGTTTGAAGGTGTTGAAGAGCTGGAAGTGGGTATGCAGTTCCACGCTTCTGCACCGGACGGTGGTATGCAAATTGTGACCATTCGTGATGTTGATGGTGACCAAGTTACCATCGATGGTAACCACCCGCTAGCCGGTCAACAGCTTAACTTTAAGGTTAAGGTTGTTAGCATTCGCGCTGCAAGCGAAGAAGAAATTGCGCACGGCCACGTGCACGGTGAAGGCGGTCATCAGCACTGATTTTTAAAGTCAGTGTTTGATTGATAACAAAGGCACCTTGGGTGCCTTTGTTATGTGCTCTACCGATTGAACCCTATAGCAGTTTTTGCATAGCACTTACGCTTCTCTATTGGGAGAATGCTCGGAGAGTGCTATATTGGCGCGTTTATCACATATGCAAAATATGTATAAATACCCTAGTCCCAACACAACACCTTTATTTAGCGGGAGTTTGCATGTCGGCTGACGATACTTTCGCCGTAGAGTTAAAAGGCGTGACCTTTCAACGCGGTTCACGCAAGATTTTTGATAATGTAGATATCCGCTTTAAGCGTGGCAAAGTCACAGGTGTGATGGGACCATCAGGCTGCGGTAAAACGACACTGTTACGCTTAATGGCTGCACAGCTCAAACCTGCCAAAGGTGAGGTGGTGGTCAATGGTCAAAACCTGCCAAGCTTATCGCGCAGTGATTTATTTGATATGCGCAAACAGTTCGGTGTGTTATTTCAAAGCGGCGCTTTATTTACCGATTTAAATGTGTTTGAAAACGTCGCATTTCCATTGCGCGTGCACACCAAGCTACCCGAAGAAATGATCCGCGATATCGTGTTGATGAAACTTCAAGCGGTGGGCTTGCGTGGCGCGATTGATTTGATGCCAGACGAATTATCTGGCGGCATGAAGCGCCGCGTCGCTTTGGCGCGCGCCGTTGCTTTAGATCCTGATATTTTACTCTATGACGAGCCCTTTGTTGGCCAAGACCCAATTGCTAAAGGGGTGTTGGTACGCTTAATTCGTTTGCTCAACGATGCCTTGGGTATTACCAGTGTGGTGGTGTCGCATGACTTGGCTGAAACCGCGAGCATTGCCGACTACCTCTATGTGGTGGGTGACAGTCATGTTCTGGGTCAAGGTACGCCGGACGAATTGATGAGCTCAGATAACCCGCGTATTCGTCAGTTTATGCAAGGTATTCCTGATGGCCCAGTACCTTTTCATTTTCCTGCCGAAGATTACCGTAACGACTTATTAGGAGATCATGCAGATGGCGCGTAAGTCGTTGTTGGAGCGTATTGCCTTATTTGGCCGTGCAGGACTGGGTATCGTACAGACCTTAGGCCGCTCGCTGATTTTCTTGTGGCATGCTCTAGTAGGGCGTGGCGGTGCGGGTACTGGGATGCATTTGCTGGTCAAGCAATTGTATTCTGTGGGTGTTTTGTCTTTAGCCATTATTATTGTGTCGGGTTTATTTATTGGCATGGTGCTGGCGCTGCAAGGCTATAGCATTTTGGTTGATTTTGGCTCTGAGCAAGCAGTCGGACAGATGGTGGCCTTAACCTTATTGCGTGAGTTGGGCCCTGTGGTCACCGCTTTATTGTTTGCGGGCCGAGCGGGTTCTGCGTTAACGGCTGAAATTGGCAATATGAAGTCCACCGAGCAATTGTCCAGTTTGGAAATGATCGGTGTGGATCCGCTTAAATATATTATTGCTCCGCGTCTGTGGGCCGGTTTTATTTCCATGCCCTTGCTGGCGGCGATTTTCTCTGTCGTAGGTATTTGGGGCGGGGCGATGGTGGCAGTGGACTGGTTGGGCGTGTATGACGGCTCGTACTGGGGCAATATGGTCAACAGTGTCGATTTTTATAATGACGTGCTCAATGGCGTAATTAAAAGTGTGGTGTTTGCCTTTGTCGTAACTTGGATTGCGGTATTCCAAGGCTATGATTGCGAGCCAACATCCGAAGGTATCAGCCGTGCCACAACCCGTACCGTGGTGTATGCCTCGTTAGCGGTGTTGGGCTTAGACTTTATTTTGACTGCTTTAATGTTTGGAGATTTCTGATGCGAATTCGCGCCGTAGAGATTAGTGTGGGTGTGTTTTTGTTGGCGGGTATTTTCGCGTTACTGCTATTGGCACTGCGTGTCAGTGGTTTAACCGTGGCCAATAGCACTGATACTTATAAGCTGACTGCACACTTTGATAATATTGCTGGCCTGACCACGCGCGCTAAAGTCACTATGGCTGGGGTGACCGTGGGTAAAGTGGTGGCCATTGATTTTGATACTGAAACTTACACCGGTAAGGTCACCATGGAAGTACAAGAGCGGGTGAACAACTTGCCCACCGACACGACCGCTTCAATTTTAACCGCAGGATTGCTGGGTGAGAAATACATCAGTTTTAGCGTCGGTGGTGAAGATGAAGTCTTAAAAGACGGTGATGTGATTTACGATACACAATCCTCTCTGGTGCTCGAAGAGTTGATTGGTAAGTTTTTGATGAACACAGTTAATCAGGATTAACCCTTATGTTATCTTTGCTACGACGTGCTTTATTATGCACTGCTTTGATTTTTACCGGTGCCAGCGTTGCTGCTACTGACCCACATGTTGTGGTTGAACAAACTACGCAGAATTTATTAGCCGATTTACAGGCCAATAAAGCGCAATATCGCACCGACCCGACTGCATTTTATAATGCGATGGATAGTATCCTGGGGCCCGTGGTGGATGCCGATGGCATCTCTAAAAGTGTGATGACGGTGCGTTATTCGCGTCGCGCTACGCCTGAGCAAATGCAGCGCTTTCAAGATAACTTTAAGCGCAGCCTGATGCAGTTTTACGGTAATGCTTTGCTTGAGTATGACAACCAAGGCATTCGTGTGTTGCCAGGCAGCACAGCTCAAGGCGCACAGCGCAGTGAAGTACGCATGGAAATCACCGATAAAAAAGGTGTGATTTATCCAGTTTCTTACACTATGGTCAATGCCGACGGTCAATGGCGCATGCGTAATGTGATCATTAACGGTATTAACCTCGGTAAATTGTTCCGTGATCAGTTTGCTGAGTCCATGCAACGCAACGCCCAAGACTTAGATCGAGTGATTGATAGCTGGGTGGAAACTGTGGCTAAAACCCGCGCCGCGCAGGAGGATGCGTGAGTCAGGCTGGGGTCACTATGGATGATGCTGGAGTCCTACACCTCAGTGGTGTGCTCGATCACAGCAGTGGCGCAGCTCTGCGCAATCAGGGGCAAGCGTTGATCCGAAATACACATGCGACAACAGTGCAGGTCAATTGCACTGCTGTCACAAAATCGAGCAGTGTCGGCTTAGCACTCTTATTAGCTTTTATGCGTGATGCGCAGCAGTTTGGTAAAGCCATTGTGCTAACTGACTTGCCTGAGGATATGCGTAAAATTGCTGAGGTGTGCGGCTTAACCGAAATTCTGGGTATCGAGTCCTGACGCTGTATCTGCAGTCACGATAGAATAAGTGCTAATGTAGCGGCCGCACAGATGTTGGCCGTTGTTAATGAGGTTATGTATGCAAGGTGTCGCAGTAAAAGAACTGTTAGAACAAAAGCTAGACAACACACAAGTTGAAGTGGAAGGTGAAGGCTGTAATTTCCAGCTTAATATCATCAGTGATGATTTGTCTGCTCTCAGCCCTGTTAAGCGTCAGCAACAGGTATATGCCGTACTCAACCCCTGGATTGCTGATGGCAGCATCCACGCGGTTACTATGAAGTTCTACACTCGCACGGCCTGGGCCGAACGCTCTTAAAGCAACCAAACGAGACTCTAATGGATAAGCTAATTATTAGCGGAGGTCATCGTCTAGACGGTGAAATTCGTATTTCTGGCGCCAAAAACGCTGCGCTGCCTATTCTTGCAGCAACTTTATTGGCCAGCGCGCCTGTGACTGTGTGCAATTTACCGCACCTGCACGATATTACGACGATGATTGAACTGTTTGGCCGCATGGGCATTGAGCCTGTGATTGACGAAAAGCTCAGTGTGGAAATTGATCCGCGCACCATCAAAACACTGGTTGCTCCGTATGATCTAGTTAAAACCATGCGGGCATCTATTTTAGTGCTGGGTCCAATGGTGGCGCACTTTGGTCAGGCTGAAGTGGCTTTACCAGGTGGTTGTGCAATTGGTTCGCGTCCGGTGGATTTACACATCCGTGGCTTAGAAGCCCTGGGTGCCACCATCACTGTTGAAGATGGTTATATCAAAGCTAAAGCGCCAGAAGGCGGTTTGCGCGGTGGCAACTTCTTCTTTGATGTAGTCAGCGTCACCGGTACTGAAAACATCTTGATGGCGGCTACTTTAGCTAAAGGCCGTACGGTGTTGGAAAACGCCGCACGTGAGCCTGAAATTGTTGATTTGGCTGATTGCTTGATCGCGATGGGTGCCAAAATTCAAGGTGCTGGTACTGATACCATCACTATTGATGGCGTCGAGAAACTTGGCGGCGCAACCTATCATGTGATGCCAGACCGTATTGAAACCGGTACGTATTTAGTGGCTGCTGCTGTGACTGGTGGTCGCGTTAAGCTTAAAGACACTGATCCAACGATCTTGGAAGCGGTGCTCTCGAAGTTACAAGAAGCTGGTGCAGAGATCACTACAGGTAAAGACTGGATTGAGCTCAATATGCATGGCAAGCGTCCTAAAGCTGTCAATGTGCGTACTGCGCCATACCCTGCGTTCCCAACTGATATGCAAGCGCAATTTATTGCGTTGAACGCATTAGGTGAAGGTACGGGTACCGTGATTGAAACCATCTTTGAAAACCGCTTTATGCATGCCTTAGAAATGCAGCGTATGGGTGCGAAAATTCAAATTGAAGGTAACACGGCGATTGTCACAGGTATTCCACAGCTCAAAGCCGCGCCTGTGATGGCGACTGATTTGCGAGCATCGGCCAGTTTGGTGATTGCAGCATTGATGGCGGAAGGTGACACCCTGATTGACCGCATTTATCACAGTGACCGTGGTTACGAATGTATCGAGGAAAAAATGCAACTCCTCGGTGCGAAAATCCGACGAGTACCGGGCTAGTATTATGTTAACTATTGCATTGTCAAAAGGTCGAATTTTGGATGATACCCTGCCGCTATTAGAGCAGGCAGGTATTATACCCACTGAAAATATCGAAAAAAGTCGTAAGCTAATCATCACCACTACGCGTGATGATGTGCGCTTACTGATTGTGCGCGCAACAGATGTGCCCACTTATGTGGAGCTGGGCGCTGCTGACTTAGGCGTGGCGGGTAAAGACGTACTGCTTGAGTACGGCGGCCAAGGTTTGTATGAACCATTGGATTTGCAGATTGCCAAGTGCAAATTGATGACTGCAGGCCCTGTTGATACGCCAGAGCCAAGCGGTCGTTTGCGAGTGGCGACTAAGTTCGTTAACGTTGCTAAACGCTACTACGCCGAGCAAGGCCGTCAGGTGGATATCATTAAGCTCTACGGCTCAATGGAATTAGCGCCACTGGTAGGTTTAGCCGATAAAATCATTGACGTGGTCGACACCGGTAACACCTTGCGCGCCAATGGTTTGGAGCCGCAGGAACTGATCGCGCACATCAGTTCACGTTTGATCGTTAACCGTGCCTCGATGAAAATGAAGCATGCGGATATTCAAACGTTGATCAACACCTTAAGTGCTGCGGTTGACGCACGACACTGATCTTAAAACGCATGGGTGTACTGATTTACACCGCCTATCTGCGTCATAGCCGAATAATTCGGGTGCCCGCGCAGAAGGATTGCTAGTCTGGCGGCGCCCGAATGCTTTTTTATTATTGAGGCCCGCTATGACTGCAACGACTTTTGTTCGACGTTTAAATGCTCAAGATACAGATTTTAATAGCCAACTTGATCAGCTGCTCAGCTGGGAAAGTGTGTCTGATGCCAGTGTTAATCAACGTGTCTTAGATATTATTGATAATGTACGCACCCGTGGTGATGCGGCACTGGTTGATTATACCCGTCAGTTTGATGGCTTGGATGTGGCACAGATGAGTGATTTGATCCTCAATCGTGAACGTCTTGAGCTAGCGCTAACACGTATTACTCCCGAGCAGCGCAGTGCGTTAGAAACAGCAGCGCGTCGTGTGCGCGAGTACCACGAGCATCAAGTACAAGACTCATGGCGTTATACCGAGGCTGACGGCACTGTATTGGGCCAAAAAGTCACGCCACTGGATCGTGCCGGCTTGTATGTGCCCGGTGGTAAAGCCTCTTATCCTTCTTCGGTGTTAATGAATGCTATTCCAGCCAAAGTGGCCGGTGTTCCTGAAGTGGTGATGGTGGTGCCAACCCCGCGCGGCGAGATTAACGAACTGGTGCTGGCTGCTGCAGCCATTGCCGGTGTCGATCGCGTGTTTACTATTGGTGGCGCACAAGCCGTTGCTGCCTTAGCTTACGGTACTGAAAGCGTACCGCCGGTGGATAAGATTGTCGGTCCGGGTAATATTTATGTCGCCACTGCCAAGCGCCACGTGTTTGGTAAAGTCGGTATTGACATGATTGCTGGCCCATCGGAGATTCTGGTGGTCTGTGATGGCAAAACGGATCCCGATTGGATTGCTATGGATTTGTTCTCACAAGCGGAACACGATGAAGATGCGCAGTCGATTTTAGTCAGCCCCGATGCTGAGTTTTTAGATCGCGTCGAAGCCAGTATGCAGCGCTTACTGCCGACTCTTGAGCGTGAAGCCATTGCCCGTACCTCAATACGTGAGCGTGGCGCTTTGATTCATGTGGCAGATATGGCACAGGCGATTGAAGTCAGTAACCGTATCGCTCCTGAGCACTTGGAGCTGTCAGTGGAAAATCCAGATGAGTTGCTGCCACAGATTCGTCATGCCGGTGCGATCTTTATGGGCCGCTACACTGCTGAAGCCTTGGGTGATTACTGTGCCGGTCCCAACCACGTACTGCCTACATCAGGTACAGCGCGCTTCTCATCACCTTTGGGTGTCTATGATTTCCAGAAGCGTTCATCGATTATTTATTGCAGTCCAGAAGGTGCTTCTGAGCTGGGTAAAGTGGCTTCAGTATTGGCCCGCGGTGAGTCATTAACCGCACATGCCCGTTCAGCAGAATACCGTATTAAAGCAGATTAATAGGCACGGTTGCCGCTGATGATGCAGCGGCGATCACGCATTACAATCCTTGTGCTGAGCACAGAGATTGATTCAGTTTAGGAGCGCACGACGTGAGTAAGTTTTGGAGTCCTTTTGTTAAGAGCTTAGTGCCGTATGTGCCGGGCGAACAACCGAAGATGGAGCGTTTAATTAAGCTCAACACCAATGAAAACCCCTATGGACCATCGCCGAAAGCGATTGTCGCGATGCAAGCACAGATCAGTGATGATTTACGTTTATACCCTGATCCCAATTGTGATCTGCTCAAGCATGCCGTGGCTGACTATTATTCAGTCGCACCACAATATGTGTTTGTCGGCAATGGTTCGGATGAAGTACTGGCGCATGCGTTCCACGGTTTATTCCAACATGATAAGCCGTTGTTGTTTCCTGATATCAGCTACAGCTTTTACCCTGTGTATTGCGGGTTGTACGGTATTGAACAGCAGCAAGTACCTTTGGATGAAAAATTTCAAATTCGCGTTGAAGATTACCAGCAGCCCAATGGCGGCATTATTTTCCCCAACCCGAATGCGCCTACGGGTTGCTTGTTAGAGTTGGATAAGATTGAGCAGATCCTGCAAGCCAACCCTGATTCAGTCGTCTTGGTTGATGAGGCTTATATTGATTTTGGTGGTGAGTCAGCGATCAGCTTGGTTAAGAAATATAACAACCTGTTGGTCACGCAAACCCTATCCAAATCACGCTCCTTAGCCGGTTTACGTGTGGGTATTGCTGTAGGTCACCCCGATCTGATTGAAGGCTTAGAGCGTATTAAAAACAGCTTTAACTCTTACCCATTAGACCGCGCAGCGATTGCTGGTGCTGCTGCAGCCTTTGCTGACGCTGATTACTTTCACAGTACGCGCAATAAAGTGATTGCCAGCCGCGAGTGGGTGGTTGAAGCGTTGAGTGCTTTGGGTTTTGAAGTTTTACCCTCGGCTGCGAACTTTGTTTTTGCTCGTCACACCAAACGTGATGCCAGTGAGTTGGCAGCACAGTTGCGTGAGCAAGGCGTGATTGTGCGTCACTTTAGTAAGCCGCGTATCGAGCAGTTTTTGCGTATTACTATCGGTACTGAAGAAGAAAACGAGACATTGATCAATGTCTTGAAAGACTGCATTTAACACATCTGCAGACAGTGATGTGAGCAGTTCAATCATGTTGAGGTGAGCCATGTACAGTGAACAAAATCTAATTTGGATTGATTTGGAAATGACCGGTTTAGATACCGATAATGACCTGATCATTGAAATGGCCACTATCGTTACAGATAGCCAGCTCAACATTCTTGCTGAAGGCCCTGTGGTGGCGATTCATCAGTCGGATGAGGTGCTGGCCGGTATGGATGAGTGGAATACCCGTCAGCACGGTGGCAGCGGTTTAACCCAGCGTGTGCGTGACAGTCGTATCAGTGAAGCGCAAGCTGAAGCTGAAACCATCGCTTTCCTAGAAAAGTGGGTGCCAGCAGGCGCTTCACCTATTTGTGGTAACAGCATCTGTCAGGATCGTCGTTTTTTACACCGCCATATGCCTAAACTTGAAGCCTACTTCCATTACCGTAACTTGGATGTATCTACGATAAAAGAATTGGTAGCGCGCTGGGCTCCTGAGTTGCGTGCCGGCTTTAAAAAAGGCGAAGCGCACTTAGCTTTAGCTGATATCCAAGACTCAATTGCTGAGTTGCAGTACTACCGCAAGCATTTTATTCGCGGCTAAAGACCATAAAAAAGGTGAGCTTAATAAAAGTTCATCTTTTTCTAGGCCATCTAAGACCTTTGGCTAAGAATTCTGTACTATGTATCTTACTTTGTAAGACAAAAGACATCAGCACATATGCTTGTGAGTACTTGCGTGAGTGTGACAGCGATCCTTGCCCAAGCGGCAGGTGAGCGCTACACAGCTCAACCGCAAGATACACAGCGCAACTATAATAAAGAAACAGGACCCCAAATAATGGCTGCCTATGAAATACTGATTGCAGATGACCACCCATTGTTCCGCAGTGCTTTACGTCAAGCACTAACGCTCAGCCTGGGTAGCACAGTACGTTTAGTTGAAGCAGAGAATATTGCTGAACTTGAAAGTTGCTTACAGGAAAAATCAGATTGGGATTTAGTCTTACTCGACTTAAATATGCCCGGTGCCCATGGTTTTTCAGGTTTAGTGTTACTGCGTGGTCAATACCCACAAGTACCAGTGGTGATGATTTCCGCACAAGAAGAAGCCATGATTATGGCGCGCGCCCGTGAGTTTGGTGCCAGTGGTTTTATTCCTAAATCCAGCCCCTTGGAAGAAATTCAACAAGCGGTGCAGGTTGTTTTAGATGGCGATGTTTGGTGGCCTGCGCAGACCGCAGCAACCGCAGCAGTCACTGCTGATGAGAAAGCCGCCAGCGCAGGTTTAGCCAGCTTAACGCCACAACAGTTTCGTGTACTCACCATGGTGTGTGACGGCTTGCTTAATAAGCAAATTGCCTACGACCTGAATGTGTCAGAAGCCACAGTGAAAGCACACGTGACCGCTATTTTCCGCAAGCTCAATGTGCGTACTCGTACCCAAGCGGCTTTGTTGTTACAGCAAATGGAATCCATTCCACAAAGCGAATAACCCCAAGTATCAGCAGTATGTTCTTGGCCCAAAGATCATACTGCCGACGATCCTTATTGAGCGTCCCACACAATCAAGGTGACTATGTCCCCATTTAAAGGTAAGTCCGGCTTGCGCCGTATTGTGAATGCTGCCGGCTATTCAATTGCAGGTTTGCGTGCTGCATTTGTGGGTGAAGCGGCTTTTCGTCAGTTGCTATTGCTCAATGCCATTTTGATTCCGATCAGCTTTATGCTGGATGTGTCACGTGCTGAGCGCGCGTTAATGGTGGCGATCTGTTTGTTATCACTGATTATTGAGTTGTTTAACTCAGCCATTGAAGCGGCGATTGATCGCATTTCTTTAGAACAGCATCCGCTGTCTAAGAACGCTAAAGATATGGGCAGTGCCGCACAAATGGTTGGCATGACCGCCATTGCAGCGGTCTGGTCGATTATCTT
>JAAZCO010000009.1 GCA_012513235.1 Gammaproteobacteria bacterium | reverse complement strand
CAAACGCATTGACAAGTCGATCGCTTTGACATCTTTAGTCAAAGTACCCAGTGAAATATAATCCACTCCTGTTTCAGCAATCCCACGAATAGTCTGCTCATTCACGCCACCTGACGCTTCGAGCTTAGCTTGCCCAGCATTGAGTGTGACTGCAGTGCGCATATCCTCAAGGCTCAATTCATCGAGCATAATAATATCTGCGCCCGCTGCCAGTGCTTGACGCAACTCATCAAGGTTTTCTACTTCAACTTCCACAGGTTTGCCTGGGGCAATGCGATGTGCGGCGGCGACAGTTGCGGCCACACCACCACAAGCGGCAATATGGTTTTCTTTAATTAAAAACGCATCGTACAAGCCCAAACGGTGATTATGGCAACCACCGCAAGTCACTGCGTATTTTTGTGCTAAACGTAAGCCAGGTAAGGTTTTACGGGTATCCAATAACTTCACCGCCGTACCAGCAACCTGATCGGCAAAATACTGTGCGCGTGTTGCTACTGCTGACAAACTCTGTAAAAAATTCAGCGCGGCACGCTCACCTGTGAGCAAAGAACGCGCGGCACCTTCCAACTCAAATAACACATCATTGGCTTGCACGCGCTGACCATCGGCAACCAACCAATGCACTTTAACGTTGCTATCGACTTGGCGAAACACTTCATTGACCCAAGCTACACCACTGACCACCGCAGTTTCACGGGTAATCACATGGGCTTTAGCCTGCTGCTCGGCAGGAATCAGTTGCGCCGTGATATCGCCAGCACCCACGTCTTCAACTAGGGCGCTACGCACATTCGCTTCGATTTCTGCGGTCAATTGCTCAAGTGTCAAGTTGGCCATGTTCTGCTCCTCAATAAATATGATTCATTATAAAGACTTAACCTCGCCTGCACAGTAGCGCTCGCGCAAAGAGCAGCCAAACGACAGGCAGAACATCTTGTTCTGTGCAGTTTGCAATGGCTTTTCTACTGTCAGTTGCTGTCGACTGCCGACTCAATCTGTATATCAGCGCACCACTGTTGCTCGCTACTGCGCTGACTCCATTGTCCACGCAGCGGCTGTAAACCCACCAGCACCACGCGGACAAAGCCATCTTCAGGTGTGATATACCAGCGCACAGGCTGTTGGTCAGCCAGCATTATCTCGCCCTGCGCGGCTTGCGCATAAGCATCTAACAAGGCCAACTGATAAGCACCCTGCTGATAGCTGATCTGCACCTGCGCTGGCCGCTTTAAGCACACTCCTAAACCGTTAGCGTAACTTTGCACCTGCACAACGCTATTGCGGTACTGCGGCACAGCAGCAGGATTAAATAAGCGTCCGAGCATCATGCCGACTAAAAAGGCGAGCAAAGCAAGACTGGCAAAAAACTTGAATATCCATTGCCGCCTTGGCGGGGATTCCCATGTAGAATCGCAGTTTATTTTATCGTCAGGATCAAGCATGTTTCACGTTATTCTCTTTGAGCCAGAAATCCCACCCAATACCGGCAATATTATTCGTTTATGCGCTAATGTGGGCTGCAGCTTACATTTAATTGAACCGCTTGGCTTTGAGTTTGACGACAAACGTCTACGTCGTGCGGGCTTGGATTACCAAGAATTTGCTCATGTGCAACTGCATGCCAATCTGCAAGATTGCCTCAAAGCTTTGCAACATCCTCGTTTATTTGCCTTAAGCACCAAAGGCCAACACAGCTACGCCGATGCAACTTACCAAGACGGTGATGCTTTTATTTTTGGCCCTGAAACTCGTGGCTTACCTGAAGATGTGCGCAATAGTATTCCGGCTGAACAGTTGGTGCGCTTACCCATGCGTGAAGGCTCACGCAGCCTCAATCTATCCAATACCGTAGCCATTGCCGTGTATGAGGCGTGGCGCCAGCTTGGATTTGCTGAGCAAGAATAAAAACACCCCGACCAGTAAGCTACTGATCGGGGTGTTGTGCGCAACGCTATACAGCTGGATTTTATAAGAGCAAGCTGCGAATCTCAGCCAAAATCTCACTCAAGCGACGCGTGAAGTGTGCTGCTGCCGCACCGTTAATCACACGGTGGTCATAGGACAATGACAGCGGCAACATCAAGCGCGGATCAAAGCTTGCGCCATTCCATACCGGCTGCATAGTGGCTCGTGACACACCCAAAATAGCCACTTCAGGCGCATTCACAATCGGCGTAAAGCCAGTACCGCCAATATGGCCTAAGCTGGAAATGGTAAAGCATGCGCCCTGCATATCTTCAGCTTTCAGCTTTTTATTGCGCGCTTTATCAGCCAGTTCAGCGGCTTCTGCCGACAATTGCAATAAGCTTTTCTGGTCAACATCACGAATCACTGGCACCAACAAACCATCAGGCGTGTCCACAGCAAAACCAAGATGCACGTACTTTTTGCGAATCAAGGCTTTGCCACTGGGCGCTAGCGAACTATTGAAGTCTGGCATTTCTTTGAGCAAATGCGCACAGGCTTTCAACAAGAACGGCAGAATAGTGAGTTTGACCCCAGCTTTTTCTGCAACCGCTTTTTGGCTAACGCGGAAAGCTTCCAAGTCAGTCATATCAGCCGATTCAAACTGTGTCACATGTGGCACATTGAGCCAGCTGCGATGTAGGTTGAGCGCACCAATTTGCTGTAAACGCGTCATTGGCACTTCTTCGATATCACCAAAGCGCGCAAAGTCGACCTCAGGAATCGGTGGAATACCACTGCCCTGCTCAGTTGCGCCACTGGACTGTTTGCTCAGGGCTTTTTGCACATAAGCATGGATATCTTCTTT
>JAAZCO010000008.1 GCA_012513235.1 Gammaproteobacteria bacterium | reverse complement strand
TCACCATTGGCCATTAAGTAATGGATCAACAACTCTTCTAAATGCTCGTCCAACGCGCTGGGTAACTGGGCGAAAAACACCGCCAGATTGGCAATGACTTTATCTTCAGATAATGGCTGCCCAGCCTGCTCGCTTTGTACACCACCGCCATCGACCACATAGATCTGCTCGCCCTGCTGCAGTAAATTATCCAGGTGCAAATCGTTTTGCCACAATCCACGCAGGTGCATTTGCGCTACGGCAGTCAACGCGCCACCTAGCACAGCAGTTTGTTGCTCGCTTAAAGGCGCATCGTGACTACAGGCTTGCCATAGTTGGTTCAGGCTCTGTGCGTTTTCAATAAACTCAAACAGTAAATAAGCGCTGTCGCTTTGTTGCTGGGCATCGAGTAAAGCGGCACTGGGAATCTGTTGCTCAGTCAGTAATTGCGCGCCCGCTTGCTCACGGTTGAATTGGCGCGCGGCTTTACTGCCGACTAAAATCTTCGCCAACACGCTACGCCCTTGCCACTGTGCTTTGCCGACATAGCGCTGGCCAGGCAAGACTCGCAGCCACTGCTCAATCACTAAGCTCTGGCCATTCTCCAGCGCTAAAGTCAGCGGTAGCTGCGGGGCACGACCACTCAGCTCAGTTAACTGCATTAGCGTGCTTCCTTATTTTTGCGGCGGGCATCCAGACGCTGTAACCACTGTGGAATATCTTCTGGTTTATCCAAATAGCTTTGCAAAAACAACTGCGCTTGCTCACGGCCCCAAATATGACGCGAGCGACGAAACAGCGGCTCTAAGTCTTTAATCCGGTCACGACGACCCAGCACCAGCGGACGCGTCTTCTCTAAATCAATCAGTTGCGCGGTAAAACCAGCGGCCTGTTGCTGCAAGAAAATATGCTTAGGATAAAAACAGCCATGGATTTGCCCTGCGTTATGCAGCGTTTTCGCCAGCTTAGCGCAGGCCTGAATAATACCTTGCTGTTGCTCAGCCGTTAATGTGAGCCACTGCTGTTGCCAGTGGTCCAAGTCATGCCAGTCATCTAAAGCATAGGTCATTAAAATAGCTTGTTGCTCACCTGACACTTTGCGCTGGGCAAAAAACGCCGCACGCAGCGCAGGAATTTC
The DNA here is from genome assembly GCA_012513235.1 of Gammaproteobacteria bacterium. Taxonomy (GTDB): domain Bacteria; phylum Pseudomonadota; class Gammaproteobacteria; order Pseudomonadales; family Pseudomonadaceae; genus Denitrificimonas. The sequence goes on along the minus strand of JAAZCO010000008.1, from coordinate 569 downwards.
CAGCACCTGGTAACGCTGAATATTACGCATTTCACGGGCAAAGGTCGGCTCGCCTAACGGCTTTTGTAACGTGCGTGTGAGGTGATTGATTTGGCGCTTTAAATAAAACGTTTGCTCATCCAGCGTGAGCTTAGCAACGCTACTCCAACCACCACGCTCAGTGTTGGGCTCATCCACCGCTTCCAGCTCTAGCGCCCACAAGGCGGCAAAGTTATCCAGTTGATGTTGTTTGAGCAGACCGGCAATGGCTGGGTCAATAAAGTCGTTCATTCGCGCCCCTCAAAAAATCGCACAATTTTAGCGATTTGCTTTTTATCGTGGGCCTTGAGCCGCGTACGTTGGCAATACTGTAAATAAAAGCGCAAGCGCTGGGTTTGGCTGAGCTGGTATTTACCCACTTTATCTAAGCAGGCCAAATCTTTAATAATACGATAACGCAGCATCGGCCCAGCCCAAAAGCTACCGGCCGGACAGTCGATTAAATAGACCTGCACTTGCTCATCCACCAGCAAGTTGCGCCACTTCAAATCATTATGGGTAAAGCCATGTTTATGCATCACGCGCGCGGC
>JAAZCO010000070.1 GCA_012513235.1 Gammaproteobacteria bacterium | reverse complement strand
GTTTATATAAAGGCGGGTCAAGTAATAAGGTGTATTCACGCAAGAGACGGCCGTTAGGCCACAGCACTTCAACTAAAAAATTAAGGTAGGGCTCCTTAACAGGCTTAGCACTGGTCACACGAATAACACTTTTACCATTAGCTCCAACCATAGGAGTAAAGGTCAAACCGGTCAGGAAAAACTGACGATCAACTCCAGTTTTAGTAAAGTCTTCCGCTGAAGCTAAGCGTGTTTTAATATTGGCAGAGGTTAAATCACGTACTTCTAATAAGGTGATTTCCGCTTCAAGCGGCTGATTTAGCGATGACTTTACTGCTAATTCACCCAAGCCCAGTGCATTGGCAAAACCAGATGTAAACGCTGTGGCCGCGGCAACTGCTAACACCAACATACGAACTTGAAGCATATAGAGTGATCCCTTGTTATTCGCTCCGGACACTCCGGAAAATCGTGAACAAACTGCTTTTAACAAAAATAATTATGGCCACTGTTAGCAGCATTCAAACTTAAATATATTGAGTACTAAACACATTGTGTATGTTTAGGTGCTCAGTATCTTGCAGCGAGTCAGTTTTATCAACTTCGAATCAACCCACACAAGCTATAGCGGGCTATTGTAAGCTGTATTTAGTCTATGCACTGTGCATTTTAGACTTTTTTATACCTTCTTTAAACGAATAAACGCGTAAAACCGAAGGTATCGATTTTACGCGTTCGATCATTCACTCAATTAACGCTCTAATAAAATGCGCAACATTCTACGTAAAGGTTCTGCAGCACCCCACAACAACTGGTCACCAACAGTGAAAGCACCCAGATAATGAGAACCCATATTCAACTTACGCACGCGGCCCACTGGAATATTCATGGTACCTGTGACTGCAGTTGGGGTTAATTCATGCATAGTGGTTTCACGATCATTGGCAATTAAGCGCACCCAAGGATTGTGCTGGCTGATCATATTTTCAATATCCGCCAGCGGCACATCTTTGTTCAACTTAATGGTCAAAGCCTGACTGTGGCAGCGCATCGAACCGACACGTACGCATAAGCCATCCACCGGAATTGGATTTTTAAAACGACCCAATACTTTGTTGGTCTCGGCTTGCGCCTTCCATTCTTCACGGCTTTGGCCGTTAGGTAATGCGCTATCAATCCAAGGGATTAAGCTACCCGCCAATGGCACACCAAAGTGATCCACTGGGCACTGATCTGAGCGCTGATACTCAGCAACTTTGCGATCGATGTCCAAAATAGCGCTGGCCGGGTCTTGCAACTCAGCCGCAACTGATGAGTGAATACCGCCCATTTGACGGATCAATTCACGCATATTCTGCGCACCAGAACCGCTGGCAGCTTGGTAGGTCATGGCACTCATCCACTCCACCACGCCCGCTTCAAATAAACCACCCAAGCCCATCAGCATCAGGCTGACAGTGCAGTTACCGCCGACATAGTCTTTTACGCCATTTTCAAGCGACTGATCAATCACTTTACGGTTCACTGGATCCAAAACAATCACGGCATGGTCTTTCATGCGCAAAGCAGAGGCTGCATCAATCCAATAACCGTCCCAACCTGCTTCACGCAGTTTTGGATAGACCGCATCGGTGTAGTCGCCACCTTGGCAGGTCAAGATCACATCCAGCGCTTTAAGCTCATTAATATCATAAGCATCTTTAAGCGCTGGGGTATCTTTACCAATGGCAGGGCCCTGTCCACCCACGTTGGACGTGGTAAAGAATACAGGCTCGATTAAATCAAAATCCTGTTCTTCGAGCATGCGCTGCATCAGGACGGATCCCACCATGCCGCGCCAACCTACTAGACCTACACGTTTCATTACGACTACACCTATTGTTAGTGATCAACCCATCACAGCAT
>JAAZCO010000413.1 GCA_012513235.1 Gammaproteobacteria bacterium | reverse complement strand
CTAAGCGGCTCTAGTTATTCAGACGCCGCTTAATTACACTTCGAGTGTCCGTGCCACCTACACGCTTGGTGGCGACACTCAACTGTATGAGTTGCGTATCCTGCGCTGGACTCATCCCTCTTGATTAACTTATTTATAACGGACGCACATTCATGCATACCGTAGAGAAAATTGGCGGCACTTCAATGAGCTGCTTTAACGACGTGTTAGAGAATATTTTCTTAACCGAACACCCTCAACACGGCCTGTATCATCGTATTTTTGTTGTGTCAGCCTACAGCGGTATGACCAACGATCTACTCGAACATAAAAAAACTGGACAACCTGGCGTTTATCAACGCTTTGCTGAAGCCAGTGGTGAAGAAGCTTGGCAAGCACCGCTGGAAAAAGTACGCGAAGCTATGTTGGCCAAAAACGCTGAGATTTTCACTGAAAGTGAACATGCTCTTAAGCAAGCCAACCAGTTTATTAATAGCCGTATTGATGACTGCGCTGAAGTCATGCATAGCCTGCATCAGCTGTGTAATTTCGGTCATTTCCAACTGACTGAACACCTGATGAAAGTGCGTGAAATGCTTGCCTCTTTAGGTGAAGCACACAGTGCTTTTAATACTGTACTGGCACTGAAACTCAAAGGCGTGAATGCTCGCTTTGCTGACCTGACCGGTTGGCAAGCCGCTGAGCCAATGGCGTTTAACGAGATGATCGCGCATCATTTTAAAGACATCGACTTCAGCAAAGAGCTAGTGATTGCTCCGGGCTATACCCACTGTACTGAAGGCTTGATGAACACCTTTGATCGCGGTTACACCGAAATTACTTTTGCACAAATTGCCGCGACCACCGGTGCTAAAGAAGCCATTATTCATAAAGAGTTTCACCTAAGTACCGCTGATCCAAATCTAGTCGGTGCCGATAAAGTTGTGACCATCGGTATGACCAACTACGACGTGGCTGATCAACTGTCGAACTTGGGTATGGAAGCCATTCACCCACGTGCCGGTAAAACCTTGCGCCGTGCTGGTGTTGAATTACGTATTAAAAACGCCTTCGAGCCTGAGCATGCTGGTACTTTAATTTGCCAAGACTATGCCAGCACCACTCCGCGCGTGGAGATTATTGCCGGTCGTAAAGATATGTTCGGTATCGAAGTATTTGACCAAGAAATGCTCGGCGATATGAATTACGACAGCGAAATCACCGACATCATTAAAAAGCTCAAGCTGTATGTGGTGAATAAGTCGCGCGATGCCAACAGTATTACCTATTACTGTGCCGGTTCTCGCAAGATTATCAATCGCGCCGCCCGCATGATTGAGGAGCATTACTCCAGCGCCGAAGTGACTGTCTATAATGTGGCGATTGTCTCGGCCATTGGCTCGAATATGAAGGTCAAAGGTATTTTGGCCAAAACCGCCACAGCTTTGGCTGATGCTGGCATCAGTATTCAAGCGCTACAACAGACCATTCGTCAGGTAGAGATGCAGATTGTGGTGCAAGAAAGCGATTACGATGCAGCGATTATTGCCCTGCACCGCGCGTTGATTGAGCCGGAAAACTACAGTGGCGTCATTAATCCAGCCATAGTCGTTTAAACTGCTACAGCATGCTAGCCATACGCACACCCTTGCTGCGTATGGCTCTGCATACCCCCAGCGCGAATCTTTTGTCCTGCCTGCTTTTTTCTTCATGGATGCAATCGGCATCTGCTCTAACTCAGTTTCTTCAATCCTTTTTGCGCTCCCTGTGTTGCTGCGTTAAGATTGCACAACTTTTTAATGCATTAAAGGACGTCGCAATGAACCGTGTTTTGTACCCGGGAACCTTTGACCCGATTACTCGTGGTCATACCGATCTAATTGAACGTGCTGCGCGTCTCTTTGACCACGTTATTGTGGCGGTCGCTGCTAACCCTAAAAAGGGCCCACTGTTTAGCTTGGAGCAGCGTGTCGCTTTGGCTCAAGAAGTCACTGCGCATTTACCCAATGTTGAAGTCATTGGTTTTAACAATTTACTCGCACACTTTGCTAAAGAAGTGAATGCCAACGTATTTATGCGTGGTTTACGTGCCGTATCGGACTTTGAGTACGAGTTTCAACTGGCAAACATGAACCGTAAATTAGCACCCGATGTAGAAAGCTTATTCCTCACTCCTTCAGAGAAATATTCATTTATTTCCTCGACTTTAGTGCGTGAGATTGCAGCATTGAATGGCGATATCTCTGAGTTTGTCCACCCTGAAGTGGCCAAAGCCTTAGCTGAACGCTATAAGAAGTGATGCAAGGCAAGTATCAGCCTAACTGATGCTGCGCGCTGACTCAGATTGCGGCACAATAAACCCATTATTTTGGCATTGTGCCTTTATTGCTCTATAGGAGTTGCTCCATGTCATTAATCATTACCGATGACTGCATTAACTGTGATGTCTGTGAACCAGAATGTCCCAACAGTGCAATTACACAAGGCGAAGAGATCTACGAAATTGATCCAAACCTGTGCACTGAATGTGTCGGTCACTATGATGAACCGCAATGCGTGCAGGTGTGCCCAGTGGATTGCATCCCATTGGATGTAAATAATGTCGAAAGCAAAGAAGAGCTGATGGACAAGTACAAAATCATCACCGGTCAGGCATAAAACCATATATGCGACGCTTGCAAGCTACTGTCCTCAGCGTCCTATTGTGCTGGACGCTGGTTGTTACCGCAGAACAAGCACCCAAGCGTGCCTATGTCAGTAGCGCCCACCCCTTAGCCAGTGCTGCTGGGGTGGAGATCCTCCAACAGGGTGGTAATGCCATTGATGCCGCTATCGCGGTGACTGCAGCCTTAGCCGTGGTTGAGCCTTACGGTTCAGGCCTGGGTGGTGGTGGCTTTTATTTATTACGCCGTGCCGGCAAAAATCCTGATTATCAGTTTTTAGACGCGCGCGAGCGTGCACCTCTCGCAGCACACGCTGATCTGTATCGAGTCGATGGCGTGGTGGACGCAAAGTTATCGCTCGACGGTGCATTAGCGGCTGCTATTCCAGGCATCCCAGCAGCGCTAGGTGAGTTATCTAAACGTCATGCGCGTTTACCACTGGCGACCAACCTTGCACCCGCGATTGCTTTGGCGCGCGATGGTTTTGCCGTTGATGCTGTGTATCAAGAACGCGCGGGCTGGCGTTTAAAAGCTCTGCAAAACGATGCAGAATCCGCACGCTTATTTCTACATCAGCAGGCGATTCCAGCGCAAGGCTGGCGATTGCGCCAGCCTGAATTAGCCGCCACTTTAAGCATGTTGGCCGAAAAAGGTCCTACAAGCTTTTACCGTGGCCCCTTTGCACAAAAAATGATCAACTCGGTGCAGCAGGCTGGCGGTATTTGGTCGCCACAAGACTTATCGACATACAAAGTGCAGTGGCGCACCCCTTTGATTGTGCCCTTAGCTGAGCAACGCCAGTTGATTAGTGCTCCTCTACCATCAGCCGGCGGTATTGCCATTGCGCAAAGCTTATTGATGCTGCAACGCCTACCCTGGCAGCAAGCCGAGCCTGCACAGCGCGCGCACTATATTACCGAAGTGTTGCGCCGCGCTTACCGTGACCGCGGCTTACTTGGTGATCCTGATTTTGTGGATAACCCCACGCAAGCACTGCTGGCACGTCAACATATTGTGCAGATGACCAGCAGCATTGATGTTGAGCATGCGACGCCCAGCGCCAGCCTGAAGCCCAGTGCACAGCCACATGAAGGCAACCACACGACGCATTTTGCAGTACTCGATCAGCAGGGTAATGCTGTGGCTGCTACCTTATCTCTCAATATGATGTTTGGCGCGGCCTTTACCGTGCCCGGTACCGGCGTGTTGCTCAATGATGAAATGGATGATTTTGCTGCGGATCTTACCGGCAGTAATGCTTATGGTTTAAGTGGCAGTGCAGCCAACAGCATACAAGCCGGCAAACGCCCCTTATCGTCCATGAGCCCAAGTTTTCTAGAAGGCCCTGAGGACTTCGCTGCTTTTGGCACACCGGGCGGCAGCCGGATTCCCAGCATGAATGTGCTGGCGATGCTG
>JAAZCO010000412.1 GCA_012513235.1 Gammaproteobacteria bacterium | reverse complement strand
GATTTTAGACGAGGCCACTTCAGCCTTAGATAGCGCGACTGAGTTTGCCGTGCATCAAGCGCTTAACCGGTTTTTGGCTGGGCGCACCACATTAATTATTGCCCATCGTTTAAGTGCGGTGAGGCAAGCTGATCGTATTTTAGTGCTCGATGAGGGGCGTGTCGTGCAAAATGGTACGCACTCAGAGCTGATTGCGCAGCCAGGTTTATATGCGCAGCTCTACGGTTCCTTGCAGTGTTAGTGAGCATTAAATATTATTTATCAGTTCAGTCAATAAATGCGCTTGACACTGTGTCGTTAAAATCCTATTATACGCCCCGTCCACGAGATGGGGCTATAGCTCAGCTGGGAGAGCGCTTGCATGGCATGCAAGGGGTCGACGGTTCGATCCCGTCTAGCTCCACCACTTCTCAATTAAATGAAAAGTGGCATAACATGAATGTGTTATGTTTAAGAAGGTTTTGTCCCCTTCGTCTAGTGGCCTAGGACACCGCCCTTTCACGGCGGTAACAGGGGTTCGAGTCCCCTAGGGGACGCCATATTCTCAGAGCCTATGCTCTAATATGTAACTTGTTTGGCGAATTAAATCGTTAAAGTAGAAGTTATATTGATGTGCAGTAACGGCGAAAATCGTTTAGCGCAAAATAACACTGATAGGCATTATAAATGCTTATGTTCGAAGGTTTTGTCCCCTTCGTCTAGTGGCCTAGGACACCGCCCTTTCACGGCGGTAACAGGGGTTCGAGTCCCCTAGGGGACGCCATATTTAAGATTAAATCTTAAAGCAAAAAAACCAGCCTAGTGCTGGTTTTTTTGTATCTAGTGTTTGGGTTTTGTGCTGTTGGCTTAGTGGTTAAGTGCTCTTAAAAAAGAGCATCATCGCTGCGGCGCGCTTCGCGTTGTAGTTGATAGACAAAGCGCTCGATCATGCGCTGGTCGGCGCCAGTAAATGCGTGAAACTTAAATCCAGCCAATAGGGCGTTGGACGGCTCAATAGTCTGCAGGTGGCGCAGTTCGGCGCTTAAGGTGATGTTGCCCGCGGGTAAGCTGATAGAGAAAGTTTCATAGAGTTGCCCGGGTTGCAGCGATTGACAATGTGACTTGAGTTCAACTTTGCAGCCTGTGGCTGAGATATCCAACAGGCGTCCAGCAATCGGTTGCTCAATTTTTTTGCTGTCAATTTGCACGTCTAGAGATTGCTCGGGTAGCGTATCGGCGCGAAAAGCGTTTCTGCGCTGATGATAGGTGACTTCCCTTGGCAGTGTCAGCCAATAGCAAGGCGAGCCGTCTAGGCTGTCGGCGAGTGCAGGCTGGTTGTGTGACCATGTCATGCGCACGCCTTCACGGTATGTGGTAATGGTCAGTTCAATACCGTTAAGTAGGTGCAATTGTCCGTTATTTGGAATCAGCTCATCAAGAGCGATGCGATTGTTGTCGCGATCGACGTCCACAATGTAGCTTTGATAGATTTGCCCGGAGTCTGAAAACTTCAGTTCTAATGGAGCTCTGCTCAACATCAGTGCGCGCAAGTGAGCGCAGATCTCGATAGGGGATCTGAGTGTTTGTGGCGGTAATGACATGTCGTCATCAGAAAATAAGTCGGGCACTAGCAGCAACTTCCTTTTAACCGTATTGAATGCGCAAATAATTGCAAAGTATAGCAGCAGTTATTGCGTTATGGTTTGATATCTTTAGTGTTTAAGCTTGGCTGAAAGGGCGCTGTTTATTGCTGTTGGAGGCGCTACCGGTCTTGTCGTACAGCTTGGGTGCATCATTGCCGCGAATGATATTAAGCATGCTGCTGACGCTGGTTTGATTGCTGCGAATTAAGCGACCGTTGCGTAGATTGGCGTCTTGGCACTGTTCCAGTAACTCACTCAGTTGCGAGCTGCTGCTGAGTAGTTCGGTGCCCAATTTGGAGGCTGCTGCAAGCTGTTGTAGGCCTGCAGAGTCTGCATTGAAGTGACTTTGTAGCAGTAACTTGCTGCGCTCAGTGGCATGGCTCTCGAGCATACGTAGCAGAGGTTGCTTGTGGGTCAGCAGCTCTTGCAATTGTGTGAGTTCGCGGGCGCTTAAGGCGCTGAACTCTTGCTCGAGCACGTCAAGTAGCTGCTGTGCCGTGCCGATATCATTGAGGAAAAGTTCAAGTAGGCGCTGGTCAGACATAATCACTTTCATCTAAAGGTAAAGTCGTAGCTGAGCTTTAAAATTGTGCTTCTAAACTCAGCATTTTGCTTGCCACGCGCTCGTTATCAATTTGATAGCTGCCATCAGCAATAGCTTGTTTAAGCTGCGCAACTTTATCTGAGTTTACGCTGGGCATATCTGCAAGCCTTTGTGACACACTTTGCAATTGGCGTGCGTCTTTACTCAGTTGTACCGATTCGCCAGCAATAGCTGATTTGCCTGTGGTTGCTGAGTTGTTTTTAACAGTATCTTGCGTGTTAGTTTGCGCTGAGTTGTGCGAGCTTGAAATGGTGGGCTTGCTCAACCTTGCAGTGTTATTTGGATTATTAAAGTCGATAGCCATATAGAAACCTCGAATACGATATTTTAACGCTTGCTAGGTAATCGACCTTGCTACAGGAAACTTTAGCGCTATTTTGCATATAAAAAACGTGGCTAATAATTAGGGGTATCGAGCCAGTGCTGTATGAATTTAGCTGTCCATTTTAATGTACAGAGCCTTACATTGCTACCTCGACCTGTCCAGGTGCGGTAACGCGAGCATGAATGACACGGTTCGAGCGGGTGTTGCGTACGCGAATCTGCTGACCAATAGCGCCTTCTTCTAATGCCATGCCGGGCATGCGCACAAACATCGAGGTACCACTGGCGCTAATCACGACCGCGTCGCCCTTATTGACTGCAGTGGCTGCTTTTAATGCACTCACGGCAATAACCTGGTTTGGCTGCACTGGGCGTGTGAGTTTTTGTCCGATAACATTTTCAAGATTGAGTATATAGCCTTGGCGTAGGCTGCTAACATCACGCTCAGCAAGCTGTACGTCAGAGTGTTGAATAACGCTATTGCGTTGCATTGAGCGTACAGCCACTGCCACATCCTGATAGAGGTTAACGTGCCCAGGTACAAAAATAGTCCAAGGAGCGTTGCTGTCGCAGCGCACCCTTAAAGTGACACGACCAATAGGTTGCGCAGGGCTTTCTAAGCTAGCTTGTAAAGGTATAGAGCAAGCGGGTAGGCGCAGGCGTGGATCAAGTCGGCCTATTTTGACGCTATGACGCCCATTGATATTGTTATCATGGAGGTGTTGTGCCGTAATTTTCTCAAGAAATGCTTGGCTGGTGCCGATAATCTGTTGTTGCAGGCTTTGTGCTTGAGCGTGGCCGGTTAAAGCAATTATAAAGCACGCAGAAACGGCCTGCTTAAGAATGCGGCTGAGTTGTAGCGAGTGCCAAGAAAACGTCATCAATAGTTTCATATCATTGTTTAAGCAGGAAATGTGCCGCATTGAGTGTGATTTGCGCCAGTGAGTGTTCAAAAGTAGGAGCTTGAGTATGGCTAGTGTATTGGATTCAGTAAACCAGCGAACGCAGTTGGTGGGTAAAAACCGTTTGGAGTTGTTGCTGTTTCGTTTAAATGGCAAACAACTCTACGGGATTAATGTCTTTAAAGTGCGCGAAGTACTGCAGTGTCCAAAGCTAACCATCATGCCGCGCTCTAATCCTATTGTGCGCGGTGTTGCCAGTGTGCGCGGGCGAACAATACCGGTGATGGATCTGGCTTTAGCCACCAGCCCCAAAGCCTTAGACAATCCTGAAAAAGGTTTTGTGATTATCACTGAGTACAATATGAAAGAGCAGGGCTTTTTAGTCAGTGCTGTTGATCGTATTGTGAACTTGAACTGGGAAGCGATTCATCCGCCACCACAGGGCACCGGCCGCGATCACTATTTGACTGCGGTAACCCACTTAGATAATGAGTTGGTGGAAGTGATTGATGTTGAGAAAGTGCTAGCAGAGGTTTCACCGTCTTCGGAAGAAATATCGACTGACTCCTTAACTGAGCAAGTTCGTATCAGTGCTCTGAGTAAGAAAATTTTGATTGTCGATGACTCCAGTGTTGCGCGTAAGCAGGTCTTGCGTTGTTTGCAAGCGGTGGGCGTTGAGGTGGTTGCTCTGAATGATGGGCGTGCAGCCTATGAGTATTTGCATGAGATGCTGCAAGACGGTAAAAATCCAGCAGATGAGTTTCTGATGATGATTTCAGATATTGAAATGCCCGAAATGGATGGTTATACCTTAACTGCGCAAATACGCGACGAGCCGCGTTTGAAAGATCTGCACATCTTGTTGCACACCTCGCTGTCAGGTGTTTTTAATAAGGCGATGGTGGAAAAAGTGGGTGCGGATGATTTTTTAGCTAAGTTCCGCCCAGATGATCTCGTTGATCGAGTGGTTGAGCGCATAAAAGTAGTTGATGGGTTATAATTAAGCGGCATATAAAGTGCTATGTTGAGCACATTTTAAGAGCTATTTTAAAAGGCGGTCAATGTGTCGGTCTCACCAGCAGAATTTAATGTATTTAGAGAGTTTCTTGAAAAAAAATCAGGGATTGTCTTAGGGGATAATAAGCAGTATTTAGTGACTAGTCGCTTAAAAAAGCTACAGGAAGAGCATGGCATTAAATCATTGACTGAACTGATGACGCGCATGCAAGCACAGCCACGCGGTCTGCTACAAGAACAAGTCGTGGATGCGATGACTACGAACGAGACCTTGTGGTTTAGAGATACCTTTCCTTTTGCCATTATGAAAAATAAAGTGTTGCCCGAATTGCTGAAAAAACAGCCCGGTCAGCGTCTACGTATTTGGTCAGCGGCATGTTCTTCGGGTCAAGAACCGTATTCATTGTCGATGACGGTAGATGAGTATGATCGAGCTAACTTAGGTCAAGGCAAAGCGGCAGTACAGATAGTCGCAACCGATTTATCACCTTCAATGCTGCAAGCATGTAAAGAAGGTGAGTACGATAGTTTAGCCATTGCTCGTGGTTTATCACGTGAGCGTTTAGATACGTATTTTGATAAAACGCCAGCTAATACTTGGAAAGTTAAGCAAGCTATTAAAAATCGTATTGAGTTTCGCCTGGGAAACTTGCTTGATAGCTATGCAGGTTTAGGCAAGTTTGATGTGGTGTTTTGCCGAAATGTATTAATTTACTTCTCACCTGAAGCCAAGAAAGACATATTAACGCGTATTCACGCCACGCTAAAGCCCGGTGGTTATTTGATTTTAGGTGCTTCAGAGGCACTTAATGGCTTACCTGAGTTGTACAGCATGGTGCAATGCAGCCCGGGTATTATTTATCAAGCCAAGTAATTTGCCGAGTGCAGTGCAATAAAAAACGGCCCCGAGAGGCCGTTTTTTATTGCTTAATTACTGAGTAAAAGCAAAGGTATCAGGGCGCGCCCCAGCCCAGAAGCGTTGGAACACAATATGCTCTGGTTGACGCTCAGGATTAAGCAAGTCACCCGCTTCTAAGTAGGGATGCAGGGTACCCAGAGAGCGCACTAGAGTGGGTGACACGCGGCGAATAATATGCTCAGGACCTAACTCGCTTGGGTGTTGTAAGCCAGCGGCCTCAACCAGTTCGCGCAAAGTGGCCACTGTGCGCGCATGGAAATGCTGCACACGCACGGCTTTGTCCGGTACATCCAAACCTTTCCAGCGTTTTTCATCCTGAGTGGCAATACCGGTTGGGCAGCGGTCGGTGTGGCACGATTGCGATTGAATGCAACCCAAGGCAAACATAAAGCCACGCGCTGAGTTACACCAGTCTGCGCCGAGGGCTAAGGTACGGGCGATATCAAAGGCCGTGATAATTTTACCGGCGGCACCAATCTTAATCTTGTCGCGTAAATTCAAGCCCACTAAGGTGTTGTGTACCAGCATCAAGCCTTCGCGCATGGGTGTGCCGATATGATCAGCAAACTCCAGCGGTGCGGCACCGGTGCCACCTTCAGCGCCGTCCACCACGATAAAATCAGGAGTGATGCCAGTGCTGAGCATGGCTTTAGCAATAGCAAACCACTCCCACGGGTGACCAATCGCCAGTTTAAAGCCAGTAGGTTTACCGCCAGATAAATCACGCAATTGCGCAATAAAATGCAGTAATTCTTCAGGCGTGGAGAAGGCTGAGTGTGAGGCCGGTGATATACAGTCTTGGCCTTCAGGAACACCGCGAGTGCTAGCGATTTCAGCATTGACTTTAGCGCCGGGTAGCATGCCGCCATGACCGGGCTTGGCACCTTGAGACAGCTTCAGCTCAATCATTTTTACTTGCTCAAGCGTCGCGCGCTCGGCAAAGCGTTCGGGGCTGAAGGTGCCATCATCATTGCGAGCACCAAAATAGCCAGAACCCAGCTCCCAGACCATATCGCCACCTTGTTCGCGGTGATAGCTGGAAATCGAGCCTTCACCGGTGTCATGGTAAAACTGACCTAAACGCGCACCTTTATTCAGTGCGCGAATGGCATTGGGCGACAGTGACCCAAAGCTCATTGCGGAGATATTAAAGATGCTTGCCGAGTAGGGCTGTTTGCAATCAGGTCCGCCAATTTCTACGCGGAAGTTATTATCATGCAGCTTGGTTGGGCTGATGGAGTGGTTAATCCACTCGTAACGGGTGTTGTAAACGTTTTTCTCGGTACCAAAGGCACGGGTTTCCAACTCGGACTTAGCACGCTGGTAGACCAGTGAGCGCTGGTCGTGCGAGAACGGAACTTCGTCATCATCCGCTTCCACGATGTACTGGCGCAACATCGGGCGCAGCTCTTCAAAAATAAAGCGGATGTGCGCAGCAATCGGGTAATTGCGTCGTAAAGTTGAGTGGGTTTGGCGAATATCAACAATACCAACGATAGTTAAAGCGATAAAAATAGGGCTTAACAATAACCACCAAGGGTTGTGCAAAGCCATTTGCAAGGTGGCTAAACTACCGATAATAGCAACGGCAAATAAAGCGTAACGTAAGAAAATCAGCATAAACTCTCCAAGGGTTTAAGTTGTGTATTGAGTCAGCACAGCCATGCCTAATTAAGGCAGATTAAAGTTGCTGTGCTGCAAAGGTATCGCATTGATTGGCTGCACCGGTGCGGTAGCCGTGGTTAAACCAGCGCTCGCGTTGCGCCGATGTGCCGTGGGTAAAAGAATCCGGCACCACATGGCCGCGCGCTTGTTGTTGCAAGCGGTCATCGCCAATCGCACGGGCAGCATTGAGGGCATCTTTTAAATCACCAGGCTCCAGCCAAGCATGACGTTGCTGGGCATGATGCGCCCAAACCCCAGCAAAGCAGTCGGCTTGTAACTCTTGGCGTACCAGTAAGCCGTTATCCCCTGTGACACGTTCGCCGCGCTGACGGGCTGAGTGAACCCGCGCAGAAATACCCAGTAAAGTTTGTACGTGATGGCCCACTTCATGGGCAATCACATAGGCTTGGGCAAATTCACCGGTGGCGGCAAAACGTTGTTCCATTTCTTTAAAAAACGACAGATCTAAATACACTTGCTGATCAGCAGGACAATAAAATGGGCCTACAGCCGAATCAGCAGAGCCACAGGCGGAACGTACGCTACCGTTAAACAGCACTAAGGTTGGGTCTTTATAGCTTTTGCCAGCCTGGCGAAACAGTGTGCGCCAAGTGTCTTCGGTATCACCCAAAATGGCGCGTACAAACTCAGTTTGCTCATCATTGCGCGGTGCGGCTTGTTGTGGGGTCGATGCACCGGTATTGATGCCGCCTTGCTGCATGACTTGCGTGGCAACCTGACCGACAATTTGCATTGGATCTTGGCCGCTGATCAAACCCATCACTACGATCACTGCTACGGCTGCGAGGCTGATGCCTTTGCCGCCGATACCGCCACTTTTACCGCGTTGATCGACGACATTGTCACTGCGGCGTCCTTTTTTCCAGCGCATAACATATCCTGCAATAGCTTAAGAAGTATGCCAAACAATGCTTTCAACGCTACCGTCGGCACTGACACTGAGCCACTGATCAACATTACTGTCACCGTCAGCTTCTTGCCAGCTGCCTGGAGCGCAGCGCACATTGGTTTGCAGTGCTGCAGCCGCAGCGAGTGCGCATTGGGTATCATCAGCCCAGGGTGTACTGGCGCTTTCCAGTAACAGGCTATGCCATTTGCCCACAGCTTTTTCAAACCACACCACAGGAATGCCAGCACACTCGCAGCGTGAAACTCGGCCTTTTTCCTGCCATACACAAGGTGCATTGAGGGCTGATTCCAGCCAAGTTGTGATGGCTGTGCGGTCTATATCTTTGAGGTAAATTTCAATATCAGGTTGGCGCATGCTTTAGTCTTCCAGTTTCTCGATCCAGTCGTAGCGAATCGCCACGGTGGTGGTGAGTGTTTTATCAATAACCGCTGCACGTTTTTCGGCGCTAGCACGCCAGCCATGCGGGGTCATCGCCAGTAAATTGCTACGGTCTTGCGCATCATCCAAGGTCATAGTGAAATATAAAGTTTCACTGTGAATTTGTCGCATACCCTCAGGGATTAATTGCAGGTGCTTGCTGTCATCGTAATCGCGTACTTCGTCATACAGATGTTCGCGCAGTTCAATCAGGTGATCGCTGGTGGGTCCCATGCGCAGCAATGCGCCGCCGGGTGCTAACACGCGCTGGGCTTCTGACCAATCCAGCGGGCTGAAAATACTTGCCACCGCTTGGCAACTGTTGCTGGCTAAAGGCAGGCGCGCCATGCTCGCCACAATCCATTCGGTCTTGGCGTCACGTTTACAGGCTTGCTTGACTGCTTCACGCGAGATATCTAAGGCATAACCTTGACTGTCAGGCAGGGCTTGCGCGATATGCTCGGTGTAATAGCCTTCACCGCAGCCAATATCCAACCATTTTCGCGGCTGGCGCTCGTGCATCAGCGTGGCAAAGCGTTGCGCTAATGGCGCGTAATGGCCTGCAGAAAGGAAGTCTCGGCGCGCTTGCACCATCGCAGGGTTATCCCCTGGTGCGCGGCTGTTTTTATGTTGGACGGGTAATAAATTGATATAACCTTGTTTGGCGCGGTCAAAATTGTGGCCAAAGATGCAACGTAAGCTGTTGTCGTGCGCAGTCAGTGCCGATTGGCAGATGGGACAAGTAAGCATGCCAGTCACCGAACCTTAGATTAAGAAGAATATAAGTAAAATATGCAGATCACTGCACGTTATGAAGATGTTGTGGCGCAGTGTAACGCTCAGTACGTCACTCAATTATGCCTACAGTGTAGTGAAAAGGCCTGTGTTTTGTAAGCGCTGCTGGGAATACTGCTAGAATATGGCAGCGATTTTTTTGAGGTTGTCTGATGGATGATTTACGGTTTGGCGGCATTGCGCGCCTGTATGGGGTCGAGGGCTTGCAACGCTTAGAGCAAGCGCATGTTGCTGTGGTGGGTATCGGCGGGGTGGGCTCGTGGGCCGCTGAAGCTTTAGCGCGTTCAGGTGTGGGTGAGATTTCATTATTCGACTTGGATGATATCTGCATTACCAATATCAATCGTCAAGCCCATACCCTAACCGATACGGTCGGGCAGGCGAAAGTCGAGGTGATGGCGCAGCGCTTATTGGCGATTAACCCAGCCTGCACAGTGCATGCCATTGCCGATTTTGTCAGCCAAGACACCATGGCTGAGTACATCAGCCAAGATTTAGATTTTGTGGTGGATTGTATTGACAGCGTGCAAGCCAAAGCTGCACTGATTGCTTGGTGTAAGCGCCGTAAAATTCAAATCATTACCACTGGTGGTGCTGGCGGGCAGATTGACCCAACACAAATTCGTGTCGGTGACTTAAATAAAACCTTTAATGATCCGCTCGCGGCCAAAGTGCGTTCTATTTTGCGCAGTGATTATAATTTTTCCCGCACACTCGGCCGTCATTACAGTGTGCCTTGTGTGTATTCCACTGAGCAATTGCGCTATCCCAATCCAGACGGCACGGTGTGTGCCAGTAAAAGCTTTGCCGGGGATGGTGTCCGGCTGAATTGCGCTGGTGGTTTCGGTGCGGCCATGACCATGACTGCCACCTTTGGTTTGGTCGCTGCAGCGCGTGCCATTGATAAAATCGTAGCAGGCGCGCGTCGACCTTCAGAGCGTAGCGCAGTGGTCAAGCCTGTGCAGTTATAAGTGTATAAAGTGCTGTGTGCTGTGCAGTTGTTGGGCACTAAAGTATTGAACTTAGTTGCGTTTTTACCTTCTTAAGACTGTAGCCAGTGCATAGTGTCGACTGTTAACATCAGAACCTTTGTACTCCACATAAGCCGTAAGGCATAAGGCAAGGACATTATAATGAAGTTACATCGTTTAGCGGCTTCGGTTGCTGTACTGACTCTAGTATTAGCCGGTTGTGATAGCGGCTCTAAAGTCAGCTCTGATTTAAAAACACCAGCGCAGAAAGCCTCTTACGGTATTGGTTTGAGCATGGGTAAAAACCTCAGCCAAGAAGGTATGGATGATTTAGATTCACAAGCCGTTGCCTTAGGTATTGAAGATGCCTTGGCGAAAAAAGATCAGCGTCTCAGTGACGATGAGTTGATGGAAGCATTCAGCTTCTTACAAGCACGTGCGCAAGAGCGTATGTCTGCCTTGAATGACAAGACAGCAAAAGATGGCGTGGCTTTCTTAGCTGACAATGCGAAGCGTGATGGCGTGAAAGCGACTGAGTCGGGCTTGCAGTATGAAGTCATTACCAGCGCTGAAGGTGCTAAGCCTAAGGTCAGTGACGTGGTGAGCGTGCACTACACTGGTACTTTAATTGACGGTACAGTGTTTGATAGCTCAGTTGAGCGTGGCGAGTCTGTTGAGTTTCCTGTGGGCGGCGTGATCCCAGGTTGGGTTGAAGGTCTGCAGTTAATGAGTGTGGGCGAGAAATATAAGTTCTATATTCCAAGTGAATTGGCCTATGGCGCACAAAGCCCAACACCAGAAATTCCAGCAAATTCAACTTTAGTGTTTGAAGTGGAGTTGCTCGATATTGCGGGTTCAGCGCAGCCACAAACATTAGAAGAAGCTGAAACGGATGATCTTGAAGCAGCAGAAACTGCAGAAGCCATCGAAGAATAAGTTTGTTTGTATGACTAACGCCCTGCTTATGCGGGGCGTTTTGCTTTGTGCGCAGCGGTTTTAATCTCAGTCACTTATTGTTGCTGTAGGGTGCGGGCATCACTGCGCTGCGTTCACTTAGCAGTGACATGTCTGCCGCGTTACTGTGAGTATGTGTTTTGCGACACTGTGGCGTAGTATAAGCCCATTATTTTATGACTTTGGATCAGTATAATGAATGTACAAGTGATTGCTCGTGATGGAAAAGCTGAATACGCCGTATTACCTTGGGATGATTATCAGCAACTGCTTAAAGATGCTGGGCGTGATAAACCTGCAGTTGTCGAGCAGCCGACCTTAGCCAATTTGCGTGAATTAAAAGCCTTACGTGAGCAGGCAGCTTTGACTGTTGAAGCTGTGGCGCGTGAAGCTGGTATCAGTCCACATTATTTACAGATGATTGAAAGCGGTGAGCGTGAAGTCAGTGACGTGTTAAAGCGCACCTTAGCTCGCGCATTAGGTGTGTCAGGCTGGCAAGATGAGTAAAGACTTAGCGCTAACCGCTGAGCAAGCCCAGGCTTTATTAAAACTGTTAACCACGACTCAACGCCAGCGTACAGTGATCACTTACCGCCAAGTGATTGAGCTCTTACAATTGCCAGCGCCGAGTGTGCGTCGTTTAGCTCAGGCCTTGGAGCAGTTAGCTCAGGCTGATCATGCACAGGGTTGGCCGTTGCGCAGTGCCATGGTGGTCAGTCAGGCGCGCCCAGCGCATCCGCAGCTTGGTTTTATGCAATATGTCACTCAGCTTGGCGCTTTCACTGGTAGGTTGGATGAAGCCAATGTGGCCGTTTGGCTCAAGGCTGAGTTGGAGCGTGTCTACTTATTTGACTATCCAGAGGTGTAACTATGTTATTGGCAAAATTGCGCACACAGATGGGCTATCGCATCGCTCGCAAGTTATTTAATCAACGTTGGGCGGTTGAAAATCCTCGCGTTTGGCAATGGATGCAAGAACGTTTTTCTCGTATGAGTCGCTATGACGATGTCGAGGCGCGTGCCTTTTATGGCCATGTGTTGCTGCACCGTGGACAGGGGATGGCTGCTAAAAATGAAGGTTTGCGTTTACTGCGTTTAGCTGCACAAGCCGGCGATGCAAAAGCGGCCTATCAGTTGGGTGTACACAGTTTAGCTGGCTCTTTAACTGAGCCTGCTAATGCTTTACAAGCGGCGCATTGGTGGGAGTTAGCTGGTTGTGCTGGGCACCCTTTAGCTTTACAGCGTTTGTTGCAGCTTTATCAAGAAGGCGGTCCGCAGTTGCCTGCCAGTGCCGAAGATGCACAGCGTATTAGCGAGCAATTGGCGGTACTACAAGGCTTGGCCTAGAGTTTTATCGCGAGGGCTGCGAGTGTGTTTGCTTGATAAAAATATCCCGCCAAGTGGCGGGATAAGAGAGAGTGACTTAGCGATGGGCGAGGCTTTACTCGCGACTGGCCATAGGCTTTAAACTCAGTAAGTCTAAGAGAATCCGCCCTGTTTCTGCTAAGTAAGCATCATCTTCAGGCTTTATTTTCTTATCGAGTTCCGCGGCCGCGGCTACGTGATCTTCTTCGTCATCTTTGATCAGTGTTTTGAGTTGCTCCTCACCTTTCTTCTCGCGACGGGCGTTTTCAATATCCAGCTGTTTTTGCTCGATTTTGGCATACTGCGCGCGACGTTCAGTTTCATTGAGGCTGACCACTGTATCTTGCATTAAGCGTTGTGTGAGCGCTAAGCGTGCACGGCTGAAGACAAAGTCTGGGTCGTTATCAGTACGCGCATCGTGACGTGATTTAAGCTCAGCAATAAAGGGCTTAAATGGATCATTCGGTGCTTTAAGCGCAGGCTTGATGCTATCCCATGGCATGGCTTCTGGAAGGGCACTTTCACCAATCTCATTGATATCCATATCTGCAGGGTAGCTGATATCTGGGATTACACCTTGGTGCTGGGTACTTTGCCCAGAAACACGATAGAACTTAGCCAGTGTCAGCTTGAGTTCACCATGATTGAGTGGCTGAATGGTTTGCACTGTACCTTTACCAAAGGTTTGACCGCCGATAATCAAGGCGCGGTGATAGTCTTGCATGGCGCCAGCAAAAATCTCTGATGCTGAAGCAGAAAGACGGTTGACCAGTACGGTGAGCGGGCCTTTGTAGAAAGCGCCTTTTTGCTCATCAGCCAATACATCAATACGGCCATCACTGTTGCGCACCAATACCGTTGGGCCTTGCTCAATAAACAAGCCCGTCAGTTCGGTTGCTTCTTGTAATGAGCCACCACCGTTGTTACGCAGATCAATTACTATACCTTCGACTTTTTCAGCTTGCAGTTCAGTGATTAAGCGCTTTACATCACGGGTGGTACTTTTGTATTCAGGATCGCCAGAGCGATAAGCTTTGAAGTCCAAGTAGAAGGCTGGGATTTCAATCACGCCCAGCTTAAAGTCGCGGCCATCTTGTGTCAGATTAAGTATCGACTTTTTCGCAGCTTGTTCTTCAAGTTTGACTGCTTCACGCGTAATGGTGACTGTTTTGCTGGTCTGATCATTGGGTGCATTGCTGGCTGGAATAATTTCCAAGCGCACTTGCGAGCCTTTTGGACCACGAATCAGTTTGACTACTTCATCTAAGCGCCAGCCGATGACATCGACTAACTCTTTCTTGCCTTGTCCTACGGCGATAATCTTATCTGCAGGCGCTACCAGCTTACTTTTTTCAGCAGGACCGGCAGGGATTAAGCGCACAATTTTTACATGCTCATTATCGCCTTGCAGCATGGCACCAATACCCTCAAGTGAGAGCTTCATATTGATGTCAAAGTTTTCTGCGTTATCAGGTGATAAGTAAGTGGTGTGCGGATCGTAGGTTTGTGCAAAGGCATTGATATAGGCCTGGAACACATCTTCACTGCGTGTTTGCTGCAAGCGCTTTTGTTGGTTTTTATAGCGTTTAACCAATAGAGTCTGAATCGCTTTAGGTTCTTTGTTAGCAATTTTGAGACGCAGAACTTCGTCTTTTAAACGTTTGCGCCATAAGTCTTGTAGGGCTGCTTCATCTTTGGCCCATGAGGCTTTCTCACGGTCAGTTTCAAAAGATTCTTCGACAGTAAAATCGATTTTATCCACACCGGTATTGAGTACGCCCAAGGCATAATCAAGGTATTGATCTAAACGCTCAAGCTGGCGTTTATATATTGCATAGCCAGGCTTAAGGTTGCCGGCTTTGAGAAGATCATCAAACTGAGTTTCATACGCATCAAACGCTTTGATATCTGCTGCGGTAAAGTACATGCGCGCAGGATCAAGCATCTTAATATAGCCAGCATACATTTTACGTGAGCGTGCATCATCCAAAGGTGGCTTGCTGTAATGATGGCGTTTGAGGAGCTCAACAACGTTCAGACTGGCAATCATTTGATCGCGGTCGGGTTGTAAGTAGTCCCATTGTTGTGCTTTGCTCGTAGCGTACGCAGCAGGCACGGCAGCAAGGCTGATAACAAAAGCGAGGGCTGAGCGAGTTAAAGTGTGCTTCATGCTAATTCTTTGTCTGAGTGATGTATGACGCATTTTAGGCCACCTAAAGTGTTTACAGTTCCATTGTAGGCTGTATTGCGTAAAGAAACAGATACAGTTAAACATATTAATAACAATATGGAGACACTATGAAAGCATTACAAGGTCAGGATGGGCGTCCAACGCTCATTGAGTGTGCGCCACCGGTATGTGAGGCCGGGCAGGTACGTATTCGTGTGGTTGCTGCCGGTTTGAATCGGGCCGACTTATTACAAGCTGCAGGTTTATATCCACCGCCACCCGGTGTCAGCGATATTTTGGGTTTGGAATGTGCTGGGGTGATTAGTGAAGTGGGTGAGGGTAGCACATGGCAAGTGGGCGACCGAGTCTGTGCTTTATTAGCCGGTGGCGGTATGGCGCAAGAAGTCTGTGTTGATGCGCGTCATGTTGTGCCTGTACCAGCGGGCTTAAGCCCCGTCGAAGCTGCAGCGATACCTGAAGTGTATGCCACAGCATGGCTGAATGTGTTTCAGTTGGCGCAGGTGCAGCCCGGTGAAAAAGTGTTGTTACATGCTGGCGCTAGCGGTGTCGGTTCGGCTGCCATTCAATTGTGTAAAGCCTTTAACAGCCCGTGCTGGGTCAGTGTCGGCTCGGCTGAGCGCTTAGCTTACTGTGAGGCATTAGGTGCAGAAGGCGGAGTGGTGCGCGGTGATAACATTGATGGCCTGCAAGATTTTGCGCCCTTTGATGTGATTCTCGACCCAGTTGGAGCCAGCTATGCAGCCGCTAACTTAAAGATGCTGCGCTTAGAGGGTCGCTGGATCAATATTGGCCTGATGGGCGGGCGTCGTGCTGAGTTGGATTTAGCACAGTTATTGGGTAAGCGTATTCAGTTGATAGGCTCAACCTTACGCAGTCGCAGCGATGCTTTCAAAGGTGAGTTGATGGCGCAGTTGGCAGAGAAAGTCTGGCCGTTGTTTAGCAGTGGTGCGTTAAAGCCACAGGTGGAAGAAGTGTTTGCTTGGACAGATGCACAGGCAGCTTTTGCACGTTTGGCCAGCAATCAGGTCAACGGAAAAGTGGTATTGCAGATATCTGCCGAGTAAGTACTGCAATTGTGCAGTGTGTGTTCGATTGCAATGATCGACTTCACGCGCTGCACAATGCTTGAGCAAATGCAGCGCGCAACCTCGATAGCTTAGCTAGGAGTCGCTCACTTATGTGGCTAAGTTCAGCGCTTGCCATGCACAATACGCGGCGAACGCGACAAAACTTGCAGCAGCAAATGCGCGAATCAATGTCAGCGGTAAACGTTCAGCGGCAAAGTTACCTACCAGAACAACAGGCGCATTCGCCAGCAACATGCCCAAAGTGGTTCCGCAAATCACCATCCAGAAATATTCAAACTGTGCAGCAAGCATCACAGTGGCGACTTGAGTTTTATCACCCATCTCAGCAATAAAAAACGCAATTAAGGTCGCGATAAAGGGGCCGTACTTGAGCGCAATACTGTCGTCGTCATCCAGTTTGTCTGGCACTAAAGTCCAAGCTGCTACTGCAAGAAAGCTGGCTGCTAACAGCCATAGTAATGTGGGCTCGCTAAACAGTTGCGCAACTTGATAGCCCACTGCAGCGGCTAAAAAGTGATTGGCTAAGGTCGCAACTAAGATGCCTAGGATGATAGGTAGAGGTTGGCGATAACGAGCGGCCAGTAACAGCGCTAGGAGTTGGGTTTTATCACCCATTTCCGCAAGTGCCACAATGCCAGTAGAGACAAAGAGTGTTTCAAACATGCAATAAACCTTAGGGCGGACAGTTAGACAACCATGACACACACAACCTTTCCACCCGGTAAGGATATGTATGTCATGGGTCTCGTCAGTCAAAGTGATGCGCACCTGCGTACCTGCTTTGGTGTACACGCCATGATCTGTTGATCAAGTATGTTGACGTGCACGCTGCGGATGATTCCACAGCCGACTACTCCCCCAAGACGGCGCTGATATTAAGCAATCAAATCACTAAAATCAATTGTTGTTGAAAAACTAAAGAGCCTCATCGTCGTCATCGGTGACTTGGCGAATAGAAAGACGAATGTCTGGCGGTAATACACGCTTGGCTGCGCTTTGCGCTAATACGCTCAGGCGTTTGTGATAGCTGAGCACCCCTTGCTCATCAGCCTGTAATACGCCTTCCTTGAGCAAGGTTTTGATAAAGTGCCGAAATAGACTTTTATCAAAAAACTCAGGAGCATTGAGTCCATGCAAAATGGATAAACGCTGCGCCATAACAGTGCACAGATCTTCGAGTTGCTCTGCGGTCAGAGAGCTTTGGCCTTTATTGAGCAGTAAGGCAATCGCCATATAAAAGCGCTGTAAGGTTTGTAAAAGCGTGCGCGACAGCAAGCCTAGCAGCACATAGTGTTGTGAGCTGGGCGCGGGACGCTGATAAGTTTCGCCATCACGCTTGAGCAGTCCATGCTCAACAAAACTCGCCAACCATTGGTCGATCACATGATCGAGTTCATCAAGCGACCAATGAATAAAGAGTTCAGCTTGCAAGTAAGGGTAGAGAGCACGGCTCAACTCTAGAATCTGTGCATGGGTCATGCGTGCATTGCTGTGAAAGAAACTGGCGATCAGCGCAGGTAGGGCAAAGACATGCAGGACGTTATTGCGGTAGTAAGTCATCAAGACGGCGTGATGCTCATCCAGATAGTAAATGCGACCCAAGGCATCTTGCTGCTCGCTGAGCAACTGCATATCGCGTACATAGGCAATAATACGGGCGCCATCACCCTCTGGCACACTGGTGTGGTTTGAGTAGGGCACACTGCGCAGCAAGGATAAATACAGGTTGATCACGCGCACGAGCGCATTTTCATCTAAGGCTAAACGTTGCGTAGACAGTAAGGCTAAAGCCACCAGATTGACCGGGTTAATCGCAGCGGCAGCATTAATCTGCTGAGCAATTCGCGTGGCCAAGTGTTGCGCCATGCGACTGGTGGTTGCTGGCGTGTGTACTGTGTCAGACTCTTGCCAGTGGGGTTGCTGGGCATCTAAAAACTCCGCCAGCTTCAGCGGTTGACCAAAGTTGACTGAGACTTGCCCAAAGCGTTGTTTGCGAATGGCGGCAATCACGCGAAACACGTCGAAAAATGATTCTTTTTTCTTGCTGGCACCACGCAGTTCGCCTAAGTAGGTGCGGCCCTCTAAAACGCGTTCATAACCGATATACACAGGTACAAAAACAATAGGTAAGCGCTGCGAGCGTATAAAGCTGTTGAGGGTGATGGCCAACATGCCGGTTTTGGGTTGCAAGGTGCGCCCAGTGCGAGAACGGCCACCTTCAACAAAGTACTCCACGGGAAAGCCTTTGCTAAATAAACTGTGCAGGTATTCGTTAAATACACTGGCGTATAACGGATTACCACGAAAGGTGCGGCGCATAAAAAACGCACCGGCGCGGCGTAATAGGCCGCCAATCACCGGCATATTTAAGTTAATCCCTGCCGCAATATGCGGAGGGGTTAAGCCGTTAGTAAATAGCAGGTAGGACATTAGTAAATAATCAATATGACTACGATGGCAGGGTACATAAATAATTTCATGGCCGTGGGCAATCTCGCGCACGCCCTCAAGATTATTGACCTCAATACCATCGTAAAATTTATTCCAGAACCAACTGAGTACCACTTCTAAAAAGCGAATCGCGGTATAAGCATAATCTGAGGCGATTTCATTGCCGTATTTAAGCGCGCGCTGCTGAGCTTTCTCAATGCTGATGCCTGCTCGTTGGGCTTCAGCAATGATCTCTTGTTCCACTTGGGGTTGATGGATCAGCGCTTTAACTAAGTTGCGGCGGTGGGAGAGGTCAGGGCCAATCACCGCGGCTTTACTGTTGCGAAAATGCACTCGTAATAAGCGGTGCAGCATACGTTGCGTGCGCTCTTCGCCTTTGCCTTGCGCGACTAAATCAGCCAGTTGAATGGGGGCAGAAAACTGCACTCGGGTTTTATGACCTAAAATCAGCACTTGAAAAAAGCGGCGCAAACGCCCCGTCACCGCCCAACTGTCAGCCAGTAACAGTTTCCAAGGACTGGTTTCGCGATCGGGTGACTGACCCCAGTACACGCTAACCGGGACAATTTGCATGTTATCTAAACGCCCAGACTCAACGGCATGCACCAATTTCTTTAAGGTGGGAGAAAGTTGCTGGATACTTTTGCGTCCTGCCCAGTCGGGCTCGCAGCGTAAATAGAAAAAGCTGGCAACATCTTCTAGAGTTGCCTCATTTAGACGAGCAGTGGGGCGATTGAGTCCCGCTTTACGGCACTCGTTATCCAAAACCACAAGGTCGCTAATGGAGGGTTTTTGCAGGACATAAACATGCAAGACATCACTGCGCAAGCTGTGAAAAATACTGCTGTCGATCGTTTCTGAGCGCACCCACAGTAAAAGTAAGCGGCGTAATACAGCAAAATAAATACGACGAATTGATGAAAAAACCATAACTCACTGACCTCAAAGTGCGCGCAGATGTGTTGTCTAAAGCACATATAATAGACTCATATGTACTTGGGTGGATGATTAGATGTGTGTGCGGTCAATCACAATGTCAGTAAAAGCAGCACTTAGTCGTATGCAATTGATAAATGCCATTTAAAAATACAGCGTGGCTGCTATGCTCTGTGGTTTGCTAGGTGCTAGCACAAGTGCGGCAAGCTACTGTGGTCGCTGTCTTGGCAGTGGTGCTCGCGGTATAAGTTCAATTGAGTGGAGTCAGAATGATAAAAGTAGCGCACTTAACAAAACGCTTTGTGCAGCAGTATGCGGTGGATGATTTGTCCTTCACTATTGAGCCGGGTGAAGTGGTAGGTTTCTTAGGTCCCAATGGTGCCGGTAAATCCACCACGATGAAAATGCTCACCGGTTTTTTACAGCCTTGTGCAGGTCAAGTCAGTATTTGTGGCTTTGATATTACCAAGCAGACCTTAAAGGCCCAGCGTCAGATTGGTTACTTACCCGAAGGCGCACCTTGCTATGGCGATATGAGCGTCGGGGATTTTCTGCGTTTTATTGGTCAGATTCGCGGCTATCGTGGTAAAGAACTGAGAGAGCGTGTAGCGCGGGCGTTGGCGCTGGTTGAGTTAGAGCCTGTCGTTGAGCAGACCATCGATACCTTATCTAAAGGTTTTAAGCGCCGCGTGGGTTTAGCGCAAGCGGTGCTGCATGATCCTCAGGTGTTGATTCTCGATGAGCCGACCGATGGTCTAGATCCCAATCAAAAGCATCAGGTGCGCAAGCTGATTAAAAGCTTGGCTGTGGACCGCATTGTGATTATTTCTACGCATATTTTAGAAGAAGTCAGCGCGCTGTGTACCCGAGCGATGGTGATTAGTCATGGTCGCTTGCTGGTGGATGAAACACCTTATGAACTGCAAAGCCGCTCGCGTTATCACCAAGCTGTGACCATTTTGGCTGAGCAGCCATTGGATGTCGCATTATTGCTGGCGCTGCCAGGTGTGGCGGGAGTGGAAGATAATCCGTTGGATGGCAGCATCACTGTATTAGCGACAGCCGGCGAAGTGATTTTCCCGGCCATCAATCAATTGATTCACGCGCAAGGTTGGCAGGTGCGTGAGCTGGAAGTGGAGCGCGGTCGTTTAGATGAAGTGTTCCGCAGCTTGACCCGTGGAGATGAGGCATGAGACAGCTACCCATTATTTTTAAGCGTGAATTCACCAGTTTTTTTGCCACACCTTTAGCCTATGTATTTTTGCTGATTTTTTTGGTGCTCTCCAGCGTCTTTACTTTTTACTTGGGTGG
>JAAZCO010000069.1 GCA_012513235.1 Gammaproteobacteria bacterium | reverse complement strand
GGCATCTTTTGCCGCCGACCTTATTGCGCGCAGCGTGGATGAACTTTCTTTTTGTCGCGAGTCGCAAACAGGCCCCGCTATGCTGAAAAAGCTTTTCAAACCCTTTCGCCTGCCACTGCAGCCTAAAAAGCCAGAACAACCCACAGTTCTTGATGCTCATGAGCACCGTTTAAGTTGTGCTGACTTTAACCGCAATGCTGCGAATGTCGCTGTACGCCTACAGCAAGCTGGCTTTGAGGCGTATTTAGTCGGTGGCTGTGTGCGTGATTCACTGATTGGTGTCACCCCAAAAGACTTTGATGTCGCCACCAGCGCCACACCGGAACAAGTACGCCATGAGTTTCGTAACTCACGCATTATCGGCCGTCGTTTTAAATTGGTGCACGTGCATTTTGGTCGCGAACTGATTGAGGTCGCCACTTTTCGCAGCAATCACGAGCAAGATGACGAGGTCGCCAATAACGATCAGTCAGCTCACGATGCCAGCGGACGTATTTTGCGCGACAACGTTTACGGCACCCTGGAAGATGATGCGCAACGCCGCGATTTCACCATGAACGCCCTGTACTTTGATGTCAGCAATGACAAGGTGTATGACTACAGCACAGGTTTTGCTGATATCCAGCGCCGCTTAATTCGCTTAATTGGCGACCCCGAGCAGCGCTACTTAGAAGACCCTGTACGCATGCTGCGTGCCATACGTTTTGCTGCCAAGCTTGATTTTGCCATCGAAGACAGTACTGCAGAACCGATTCGTCGCCTGGCCTACCTGCTGCGTGACATTCCTTCGGCACGTTTATACGAAGAAGTACTCAAGTTATTCCTCAGCGGTTACGCCATACGCACTTATGAGTTACTGCGCGAATACAATTTATTTGCTGAGTTATTTCCAGGCACTGCCAAAGCGCTTGAAAGAAGCCCAACCAATGTTGATATTCTGTTGCGCAACGCCTTTAAGAGCACCGACAAACGCGTGCAAGCAGGCCGCCCTGTTACACCCGCATTTTTATTTGCCGCACTGTTATGGCCGTCGCTTACAGTACGCGCTATTCATTTGCAAAAAGATGGCATGCCTGCCCTACCTGCGACCCAAGAAGCAGCGCATCAGGTTTTGCTAGAGCAACTGCAACGTGTTGCTGTACCTAAGCGCTTTAGCATTCCCACTCGTGAAATCTGGGATATGCAGGAACGCTTACCGCGCCGCTCAGGCAAACGCGCTGACACCTTACTGGCTCATCCGCGTTTTCGTGCAGCCTATGACTTTTTACTCTTGCGTGAAAGCGCAGGCGAGCCCACTGAAGGTTTGGGTGATTGGTGGACGCAATACCAAGATGCCAGTGACAGCGAACGTCGCGAGATGATTAATAGCTTGTCCGGAAAAGGTGCCGCACCACGTAAACGTAAACGCAAACCACGTAACAAATCGGCATCAGGTCAAGATTAATGGAAACGGTGTACATTGGCTTGGGCAGTAATTTAGCTGAACCCGTACAACAGCTGGATGCTGCGCTCGCAGCTTTAGCTAAGCTGCCCAACACACATCTGCTTGCCACTTCAGCTTACTATTCCAGCGCACCTTTGGGTCCCAGTGATCAGCCGCGCTATACCAATGCCGTAGCAGAACTGGAAACCAACCTTGCGCCACACGACTTATTGGATCACCTGCAAGCCATTGAGCTGAGCCAAGGCCGTCAACGTAAAGCTGAGCGCTGGGGGCCACGCACCTTAGATCTGGATATTATCTTGTTTGGCCTGCGCCTTTTGGACGATGAGCGTCTGCATGTACCGCACTACCATATGCATGCACGGCCGTTTGTTTTGCTGCCTTTAGCTGAGTTATGCCCAGCGGACTTTCAACTCGCCGATGGACGCCTACTGGCCGACTTACTCAAGCAATGCCCTGTAGATCCAACTTTACAGCGCCTGCATACACCACAGCTTTGCACTATTTAATCAAGCATCCCTGCATAAATGGTTGACTTAAAGCCAAGCCATCAGGACTATAACCGCCTTAATGCCAGTACCCCAAAGGTACTCAAGAGGACTTCCTAAATGTCTGATGTGACTCTAACAACATTATTAAAATTAAAGCAGCGCGGTGAAAAAATCACCATGCTCACCTGCTATGACGCCACTTTTGCCGCCACCGCATGTGACGCCGGAATCGAAATTTTATTAGTGGGTGATTCCTTAGGTATGGTCTTGCAAGGCCAAGACAGCACCCTACCTGTGAGCATCGACGAGATGGCTTACCACACCGCTTGCGTTAAACGCGGCAATAAAGGCGCGCTGATTCTCAGCGACCTACCCTTTATGAGCACAGCCACGCTTGAGCAAACCTTTGCAAGTTGTGCACAGTTAATGCGTGCTGGCGCGCATATGGTCAAACTCGAAGGCGGTGCTTGGCTGGCTGAGTCGGTGCGTTTGCTGGCTGAACGCGGTATTCCAAGCTGCGTGCACTTAGGCCTCACACCACAATCGGTTAACGTCTTTGGTGGCTATAAAGTCCAAGGCCGTGGTGATGCATCCGCCCAAAAAATGCTCGATGAAGCCATTGCCCTTGAACAAGCTGGCGCTGCTCTATTACTTTTAGAGTGCGTCCCGAGCGAGTTGGCAGCACGTATCAGTCAAGCCGTGCAAATCCCAGTGATTGGCATTGGTGCCGGCCCTGGCGCTGACGGTCAAGTGTTGGTGATGCACGACATGCTTGGATTATCTTTAAGTGGTCGCACACCTAAGTTTGTGCGCAACTTTATGCAAGGCCAAAACAGCATTGCTGATGCTATGAGCTTGTATGCACGCTCAGTTAAAGATCATTCTTTCCCAGCCGCAGAGCACGAGTTTAGCGCATGAATACCGTACAAACACTGGCACAACTACGCTCCAGCGTTGCGCAAGCACGCAGCGCAGGCAAACGTATTGCTTTTGTGCCAACCATGGGTAACTTACACGCCGGTCATATTGCTTTAATCACGCAAGCGGTTGCGCGTGCTGACTTTGTGGTGGCCAGTATTTTTGTCAATCCACTGCAGTTTGGTCCCAACGAAGACCTCGACAACTACCCGCGCACCTTGGCAGCAGATCAAAGCAAGCTTGAAGCCGCCGGCTGCAACCTGCTGTTCACGCCAAGCCCGCACGACATCTATCCAAGCGGTATGGCGCAGCAGACGATTGTCAGCGTACCTGGCGTTTCGAACGGTTTATGCGGTGGCAGTCGTCCCGGCCATTTTGACGGTGTGTCCACTGTTGTCTGCAAGCTGTTCAATATGGTTCAGCCCGATCTGGCGCTGTTTGGCGAAAAAGATTACCAGCAGTTAGCTGTGATCCGTAAAATGGTCGCAGACTTGAATATGCCCATTGAGATTTGTGGTGTAGCCATTGTGCGCGATAGCGATGGCCTCGCATTATCTTCAAGAAATGGGTATCTTAACGCGCAACAACGTGCAGTCGCGCCTGCTTTACAGCAATGTATGCAAAGCGTTAAGACACATATAAAAAATGGTAACCGTGATTATGCTGCGCTCTTTGCGCAATTTAATAGTGACCTGCAAGCTGCAGGCTTTCGCCTTGACTATGTCGAGTTACGCGACGCATTAAGCTTAGAACCTGCCGATGCTGATAGCCGTAACATGGTCTTATTGGCTGCAGCATATCTAGGTACCACACGCCTGATCGACAACCTGATCATTGATCTGTAATAACGACAAAAACTAAGCGCTGACCAAAGCGCCATGTAAAGTCGAAGAGGAAAACACCATGCAAACCACTTTGCTCAAAGCTAAATTGCACCGAGCTGTTACCACCCACGCCGTCGTTGATTACGAAGGTTCATGTGCCATTGATGGCGACTGGTTGGATATGTCAGGGATTCTCGAATACGAACAAATCGAGATCTATAACGTCACCAATGGTGAGCGTTTTAGCACTTACGCAATTCGCGGCGAAGCGGGTTCAAAAATCATTTCGGTGAACGGTGCTGCAGCACACAAGGCCTCGGTGGGTGATGTTTTGATTATTTGCGCATACTGCATCTATGACGAAAACGAACTGGCGACACACAAACCAAGCTTATTATATATGGCTGCAGACGGCTCTTTAAGCCACAGCAGCAATGCGATTCCAGTCCAACTGGCCTAAAGGCTTCGTGACTGAATATGGGTGGAGTCACAGCTCCACCCATTCTTACCATGGACGTTGAGCAGTAGCATGACCCATTACCAACACCCAATCGATGCCGCTCAACACCCCGCGTGGCAACAACTTGTTCAGCAACGCGAGGCCATGCATGATTTTCGTATGCAAGATGCCTTTGCGAACGACCCGCAGCGCTTTCAGCGATTTTCTTTAAACCATGATGGCTTACTGCTAGATTTCTCAAAAAACCTGCTAGATGACACCACTCTTGATCTGCTAATGCAACTGGCCGAACAAAGCCAATTACATGATGCGATCAAAGCCTTGTTTAACGGCGCGCCAGTCAATGCGTCCGAGCAACGCCCCGCCTTGCACACCGCACTGCGTCGCCCGATTGGTGACAGCTTAGTGGTCGATGGCGAAGATTTAATTCCACAAATCCATGCTGTATTGAATCAAATGACCGAAATGGTCAACCGTATTCACAACGGCTTATGGCGCGGTTACAGCGAAAAGCCCATCACTGATATCGTCAACATTGGTATTGGCGGCTCATTTTTAGGCCCGCAATTGGTGTCTGAAGCGCTACTGCCTTTTGCTCAGCAAGGTGTGCACTGCCACTTTCTAGCCAATATCGACGGCAGTGAATTTCACGAACTCAGCAACAGTCTAAATGCTGCAACCACCTTGTTTATTGTTTCCAGCAAATCATTTAACACGCTAGAAACGTTAAAAAATGCTCAGGCTGCACGCCGCTGGTATCTCGCCCAAGGTGGTACTGAAGCCTGCGTCGACCGTCATTTCATTGCTGTTTCAAGCAACGTGACTGCCGCGATTAAGTTTGGTATTGCCCCAGAAAACATTTTACCGATTTGGGACTGGGTGGGTGGTCGCTACTCTTTGTGGTCAGCGATTGGTTTACCCATTGCCCTATCGATTGGCATGTCTAACTTTAAAGAATTACTGGCCGGCGCTTGGAGCATGGATCAGCACTTCCAAGAAGCGCCTTTCACGCAGAATATGCCCGTCATTATGGCCATGCTGGGTATTTGGTACAGCGATTTCTGGCAAGCACAAAGCTATGCCATTTTACCTTATGACCATTACTTGCGTAACTTCACTCAGCACTTGCAACAACTGGACATGGAGTCCAATGGTAAGCATGTACGCCAAGATGGCACGCCACTGAATTATAACAGCGGATCAGTTATCTGGGGTGGTGTCGGCTGTAATGGTCAGCATGCGTATCACCAACTACTGCATCAAGGCACACTCATGGTGCCGGCTGATTTTATTGTGCCAGTGGTCAGCCACAATCAAATTGCTGATCATCATCAATGGCTCTACGCCAACTGTTTATCGCAAAGCCAAGCCCTAATGCAGGGTAAAAGCCTTGAGCAAGCGGCGCAGGAATTACGTGCACAAGGGCTAGACGAAAGCGAAGTGCAACGCCTTGCAGCGCATAAAGAAATCCCCGGCAACCGTCCCAGCAATACACTCGTACTGGAGCGTGTTTGCCCACGCCGCCTAGGTGCATTGATTGCTTTGTACGAGCATAAAGTCTTTGTGCAAAGTGTGGTTTGGGGCACCAATGCGTTTGACCAATGGGGTGTCGAGCTCGGCAAGATACTCGGTGAAGATGTGTATGAGCGCTTAACCAAACAAGCGCCCAATACCGCCACTGATGCATCAACCCAAGGCTTGATTAATTTCTTTAGAAATCGTCACCGCGGTTAATCAGCACTCTACTCTACACCTATCCACCATCCCTGATAAAGACAACAAAAAAGGCATTTATCAGGGAGTATTTCCACCGCAGCACGAGGATATCACGATGCATGAAGTCGTTATTGTTGCCGCCACACGCACAGCCGTAGGTAGCTTTCAAGGCAGTCTAGCCAAGATTCCAGCACCACAATTGGGTGCTATTGTGGTGCGCAGCCTCTTAGAAAAAACCGGCGT
>JAAZCO010000002.1 GCA_012513235.1 Gammaproteobacteria bacterium | reverse complement strand
CTTGTTCGATTTGCTGAACTGCATGGTATTGAGTATCCCGATAAAATAGGTCAATAAAGGGGCGTTCTGTGAAGATGGAGCACTGATGAGTGCAGCAGATAAATCGCCCGTGTCCTCGATTGCGGCACTGCATTGCAATATGTAGAGAGGCACATAAAGATGCCTATCATACGACTGTGCCAGCAAAGGTGAAAGGCAGCACCGGCTTATCACCGTGCTTTATTTGGAGAATATGATGAAAAAGATTGAAAAAAGCGCCGAACAGTGGCGTGAACAGTTAACTGACGAGCAGTTTAGTGTGTGCCGTCTAGGCGGGACTGAGCGCCCATTCACTGGTGAGTACCAATCCCCCAAGTTTCAGGGCATCTTTAATTGTGTGTGTTGTGCTCAGCCGCTGTTTGACGCCCAGCATCAATTTGACGCAGGTTGCGGCTGGCCCAGCTACTGGCAACCGCTCACGCCTGAGGCGGTGATTGAGCATACCGATAACAGCCATGGCATGCAGCGTGTGGAAGTGGTGTGTTCACGCTGTGATGCGCATTTAGGCCATGTGTTCCCTGATGGTCCAGCACCAACGGGTTTACGTTACTGCATTAACTCGGTAGCACTGCTGTTACAGCCGGCTTAACACAGCGTGAGGCAGTGTGTGGCGCGCCTGAGTTTACGAGTGCGCGCGACAGGCTACTGAGCATATATAAGGAGAGCTGGATGTCAGAGTTACTCAATGAGTTTTTACAGCGCGCCAATCAGGTGTTGCAGCAAGTTGCACCTTTACTGCCTAAGCCCACTGAGCCGATTGATTGGAATAGCGTGTCAGCTGCCAGCTGGCAACGCACCGGCAATAGCAGCTTTTTCCGCCCGATTCAGATTGGTGCGGATATTCGTTTAGCGGATTTATTAGGTGTGGAGCGCCAGTGCGAGCAACTACTGCGTAACACTCAGCAGTTCTTACGCGGCTTTCCGGCTAATCATGCCTTGCTCTGGGGTGCGCGTGGCACAGGTAAATCCTCACTGGTGCGCGCCTTATTGGCTGAGTATGCCGAGCAAGGTTTGCGCTTGATTGAAGTGGAGCGCAATGATTTAGCCGACTTGCCGATGATTGTTGAGTCCTTAGCGGATTTGCCGCAGCACTTTATTGTCTTTTGTGATGATTTATCCTTTGAGGCAGGCGAGGGCGATTATCGGATTTTGAAAAGTGTGCTGGATGGCTCCTTAGAGCGCGCTCCAGATAACGTACTGCTATACGCCACCTCCAATCGTCGGCATTTATTGCCTGAGCAGCACAGTGATAATCAACATTGGCAGCAGGGTGATGGCGGCGAATTGCATCCTAACGAAGCAGTAGAGGATAAAATTGCTCTGTCAGACCGTTTTGGTTTGTGGCTGTCATTTTACCCCTTCGATCAAGAGCATTATTTAGCTGTAGTGCAGCACTGGATTGCTGAATACGCTCAGCCGACTCAGTTGCAATGGCAGTTTGATGAGGTGGCGGCTAAAGAGGCGATCAGTTGGGCCTCCGCGCGCGGGAATCGCAATGGTCGTTGCGCAGCACAGTTTGCTAAGCAATGGGTGGGTTTGCGTTTGCTTGAACAGCTTGCTGAGTGACAGAGAGCCTGTGCTGAATGCGCGCTAGTGTTGGGTTAATACCGTGCAGGCTTTATACTGCACGGCTTGTTTTTAAGGGGATACCGTATGACCACGCCGCACGTTGAACAGCATTTACAGTTACTCGCCCACTTGCGCACAATTTTGGTTGCAGTGGCGGATGCCGAAGTCGTCCCGGAAAATCACCATGCGCTGTTCTTAGAGCGTTTTGATGAAATGGTGCAGGATTTACGTGAGAGCACTGAGGACTTGTATGTCGGCCAAGATATTATGAGTCAGGTGTTTCAGCGTTATCCGCAAATCGCGCATTTAGTGCCGCGTGATCTGTTGTGGTTCTTTGGTGGTGATTGCTTGCACTTTATGCCAGATGAAGAAATCGATAAGTATCAACAGTTGGAAGACCGTCGCTACGAAGCGTTAGAGAAAGGTGAGGATTTTGATTGGAATCATGAGATTCAATTGATGTTTATGCCGCAAAACGCGCCTGAGCACTAAAATACAAACTATTTTCATAATAGTGCTTGACGGATGTGCGATCTGTCCGTAATATGCGCACCACTTCGAAGCAATACTGAAAAGTAAAAAAGCAGTTGAAGTTGCAAGCTTTAAGAAGCT
>JAAZCO010000411.1 GCA_012513235.1 Gammaproteobacteria bacterium | reverse complement strand
CGCATGTAAATACACCGGCGTTGCTGCAGCACATAGGCGTGTCAAAATAGCCGTACTCAGCAGTTCAATATCTTCTGGTCGCTCGCGCAGTGGAGGAACTGACAGCTCGATGACATTCAGACGGTAATATAAATCTTGGCGAAAGCGTTCAGCGGCCACTTCTTGGGCGAGATTTTTATGGGTTGCACTTAAAATACGTACGTCTACCAGTTGCTCTTGCTGACTTCCCACAGGACGAATGGCTTTTTCTTGTAAAGCGCGCAATAACTTAACCTGCATCGATAACGGCAAGTCAGCCACTTCATCAAGAAACAATGTGCCGCCATGTGCCGCTGCAAATAGACCAGGTTTGTCTTCGTTGGCTCCGGTGAAGCTGCCTTTTTTATGGCCAAAAAACTCACTTTCCATCAGTTCAGTAGGAATGGCGCCACAGTTAATCGCAATAAAGGGCAAAGCCGCGCGCGAGCCTTGACGATGTATTTGTCGCGCCACCAACTCTTTACCGCTCCCTGACTCACCGCTGATATAGACCGGGGCCTGGCTACGCGCGAGCTTATCAATTTGTTGGCGCAGTGTTTGCATTGGGGTAGAGTTGCCCAATAATGGGCTGTCAGTGACTGGCGCTAGTGTTTTGTGCTGCTGTAGACGTAGAGCGCTAGCAACCAGTTCGCGCAGGCGAACTAAATCAACCGGCTTGGTAATAAAGTCAAAGGCCCCGGCTTTGAGAGCTTGAGTTGCTGTTTCTATACAGCCGTAAGCGGTAATCATCGCAATGGGAGTGCGGTTATGATGCTTTTGCACATACTTAATAATGTCTAAACCAGTACCGTCGGGTAGGCGCATGTCGGTCAGGCACAAGTCAAAGTGTTCGCGACTCAGCCACTGGTAAGCTTCTTGAACGTTGTGTGCGCTACGAGTATGCACATTCATCCGGCCAAGAGTGATTTCCAGTAGTTCGAGAATATCCGGCTCATCATCAATGATTAGGGCGGTGCGTTGACTCATGGTTATGCGCTCACTTGGCTGGGATGGGCAAAGGTTATTCTAAAACAGCTGCCACCTTTGTCGCGTGGAGTGAAATCTAAGTGGGCCTGGTTGCTTTCACACAGCTCACGGGAAATATATAAGCCCAGTCCGGTGCCTTTATTTTCTGTAGTGAAAAACGGCTCAAACAGGCTTTGTTGATCAATAGGGGTTATCCCGGGGCCGTCATCATGCACTTCAAGTGTTGGTAGCCCAGTTCTGCGGTGACGGTATAAATGCAGCCAAACTTGGCTTTGTGCATTGCGCTGGCCGCTGTAGCGTAAGCCGTTCTCAACTAAATTATTCAGCACTTGGTTGAGCTGCTCAGGGTCCATACGCGTCATCAATGGCTTGTCTTTAATGTTCAGGTGCAAGGTACGATCGGCTGTGGTGTTGTTTTTAAATTCTTCAGCAAAGTCTTGCAGCCAACGCTTTAAATCCAGTTGCTGCGGTTCGGCTTGGCGCTGCCGAGAGAGTTGCAGCACATTTTCAATTACAGTATTCATGCGCCGTGACTGGTCTTGAATAATTTGCGTGAGGCGCAGATCGGCTGCGTCTAAGGCCGGAGACTCATGCAGCAGCTGTGCGGCGTGACTGATAGCGCCCAAGGGGTTGCGAATCTCGTGGGCAATGCCGGCAGTTAATCGACCTAAGGAGGCCAGCTTAAGCTGTTGGGCGTGCTGAATCAGTTGTGATGTATCTTCTAGAAATACTAGGATTTGTAAGTTGTGATGGTTTTTTAGTCTGACAAAATTAGCTTGCAACTGCGTAGCGCTGAGCGGCGATTGAATGGGTGTACTGTGCAAGGCTGGGTTG
>JAAZCO010000068.1 GCA_012513235.1 Gammaproteobacteria bacterium | reverse complement strand
TCACGTAAGCGCTCCCATTGCTGCGCATTGGCCTGCAGAGAAATATTATGTTGTGAATTGACTGCTGAGGACCAGCGCACACTGATGGCGTAATCCTTGGCTTGTTGATCGGAATTGCTGTCTTGTTCGTCAGGGTTAAACTGAAGATTGTCTGAGAAAATAGACCTGTAGTTATTGTTGATTTGGTTACTGCCTTCTTTAAACGCCAGTTGCCAATCAATATTGTTTTGCTCATCAATCTGATGATTAGCCCTTAAATTAAAGCGACTCAGGCGGCGACTGTCTCTAAAGTCACTGCCATCTTTGCGCTTATCAAAGCCATTGTCGGTCAATCCTGACAGCGATAAGCGCATATCCGAACGATCACTGTGCCAGGCTTGGCGGGCATACCAATCACGGATACCGTTTTGGCCAATATTGGTTTTCAGCAATGTGCCGTGCGTGTCTTTAGCTGGGGTGGTAATAATGTTAATCACGCCCAGTAAAGCGTTAGCCCCATAACTGACAGTGTTGGGGCCGCGAAAGACTTCAATGCGCTGAATATCTTCTATGGCCACAGGTAGGTCTGACCAGTCCACTTGAGCAAAAGCAGAGCGATACACTGAGCGCCCATCAATTAATACCTGCAAGCGCCGCGCTTGACCCGGACTGGTGCCGTGGTAATTCACTGTGGTGAGGTTGCTGCTGTCGGGTACCACCAGCATGCCGGGCACTAAGCGTAAAAGATCAGTGATATTACGTGCGCCACTGGCAGTAATAAGGGCTTGATCAATAATGCTCACGCTACCGGGTACCGCAGCGGGGGGCTGGTACAGGTGAGTCGCCGTGATGACTTCAGGTATAACCTGATCAATGATGAATAAGTCTTGAGCGCGAGCTGATTCAGTCAAGCCGGCCAACAAGAGCGTGGTCAAGATAAAGTAAGGGTGGTATGACCGTAGCTGTACATGCACGCGCTGCAAGGGTTTGCCTCATAAATTAAATGACAAAACAAGGGATAGCTTAACCGAAAATGTTAAACACTGGTTATGCTTGATTAGCCCCGTATAATGGCGCCATCGCCAACCCATGGCAGAAGAGAGCAACAGCATGACAGTAAAACAATCAATCGCAGTATTAGGTGGTGGCAGTTTTGGTACCGCCCTAGCTAATTTATTGGCCAGTAACCAGCATCAAGTGCAGTTATGGATGCGTGATGCACAGCAGGCTCAAGCGATTAACCATGACAGGCTTAATCCGCGCTATTTAAAAGGTGTGCCGGTGCTCGAAGGTGTTACCGCGCGCACTGATTTAGCGGCTGTGTTGACTGAGTGTGATTTGGTTTTTGTTGCCTTACCCTCAACTGCGCTGCGTAGCGTGCTGACAGAGCACAGTGATGCATTGCGTAATAAAATGCTAGTCAGCACGACTAAAGGTATTGAGGCGCAGACCTTTATGTTGATGAGTCAGATCTTAGAAGATATTGCACCCTTGGCGCGAGTGGGCGTGCTTTCGGGGCCTAATCTGGCTCGTGAAGTTGCGGCGCATGCGCTTACAGCCAGTGTAGTGGCCAGCGAAGATGAAGCCTTGTGTAAAGAGGTGCAACGGGTTTTGCATGGCCCCACTTTTCGAGTGTATGCCAGTCGCGATCGCTTCGGTGTGGAGTTGGGCGGGGCGCTTAAAAATGTCTATGCGATTATCGCCGGCATGGCGGCAGCGCTGGGTATGGGTGAAAACACAAAAAGTATGTTGATTACCCGAGCTTTAGCAGAAATGACCCGCTTTGCCGTAAAATTGGGTGCTAATCCGATGACGTTTTTGGGTTTGGCCGGGGTAGGTGATTTGATCGTGACCTGTACTTCACCTAAAAGCCGTAATTACCAAGTCGGTTTTGCTTTAGGTGAAGGCTTGAGTCTAGAGGAGGCGGTTGAGCGTTTAGGTGAAGTGGCAGAAGGCGTCAACACCTTAAAAGTACTCAAAGCTAAATCACAAGAGCTTGATGTATATATGCCATTAGTGGCAGGGTTGCATGCGATTTTATTTGAGGGGCGTACCCTTGAGCAAATTATTGGCGGACTGATGAGCGGCGAGCCAAAAACCGATGTTGATTTTATCTCCATTGATGGTTTTTAAGCGAGGATTAAACCAATGGCAACACCAGAGAAAACCATGAGTCGTGAGTCACTTGTACTGCGTGTGATATGGATGCTGATATTTCTTGTAGCATGGTATGTTGCTGTGCCATTGCTTGGATTATTAGTGGCTGCACAACTGTTATTTCGCTTGTTTATGGGTGCACCTAGCGGTGTGTTTATGAGCTTTGGCGACAGTTTAAGTCAGTACTTGGCACAAATAGGTCGTTTTGCGGTATTTAACACAGATGCTAAGCCTTGGCCTGTGGCTGATTGGCCTACGCCACATTGTGCAGACGGACAGCCTGCGCACACAGCTAAAGAGCCAGAGGCGGCTGAAACTGTAGTGGTAAAACCTGCTGCAACGGTTGCCGCTGAAGTTATTGCACCCGAAACTGCATCAGAAGCATCAGAAGCATCAGAAGCATCAGAAGCATCAGAAGCATCAGAAGCATCAGAAGTAGCAGAGGTAGCAGAAATCAATAAGCCCTACGATTTAGCCGATCAATCAGAGTCTGCGTCCGCGGATAAAAAAGATGCTACTGACGAGTCTAAACCATGAAATTGTGGTTGTTAAGGCATGGTGAGGCGCAGCCTTATCAGCAGCATGATGCTGAGCGACAACTCACTGAGCGAGGTCGTCAGCAGGTGCGCGATACAGCTGAACATATGCGTGGTATCGCATTTGATCGAGTGCTGTGCAGCCCTTATATACGGGCGCGGCAAACAGCCGAGTTATTGTGTGCAACACTAGAGTTGGCGAACACTATTGAAATTGTTCCTTGGCTGACACCTGAAGATGATGTACGTGCCGTTACGCGTAAGCTGGATGGCTATGCGGTTGAGACATTATTGATTGTTGGGCATCAACCCTTATTAGGGGCTTTAGCGGGATGGCTGACTGATGCTGATCGCTCACACAGTGTACCGATGGATACTGCCAGTGTTGCCTGCCTTGCAGGTGACTTTATTGGCGCAGGTACTATGCAGTTGCAATCTGTGCAGCATGTAGTCTGATCACAAGCTGGTATTGCTCGACATCCGTATTGATAGATTAAGGAGTAACGCGTGACAGCTACAGCACAAGAAATACGAATTCAATTACCGCATATTGATTTAGCCGCACGCGTGTATGGGCCCGAAGACGGTGAGCCTGTTTTAGCGCTGCACGGCTGGCTGGATAATGCGATGACCTTTGATTTACTGGCACCGCAGTTACAAGGTCTGCGTATTGTGGCCATTGATATGGCGGGTCACGGGCATTCAGGCCATCGTGCACCGGGTGCTGGCTATCAGCTATGGGACTATGCGCTCGATGCGTTGATGGCCACACAAGAGCTGGGGTGGGAGAAGTTCTCGCTGCTGGGGCATTCCTTGGGTGGCATTATCAGTGTGATGATCGCAGCGGCTGTGCCTGAGCGCATTACGCGGGTGGCTTTAATTGATGGCATAGTTCCAGAAACCGGCGAAGCAGATCAGTCACCGCACAAGCTAGGTGAAGCTTTACTGGCGCATATCGATTTGGCAGCGAAAAAGAAAACCGTATATGAGTCTGTTGAACAAGCAGTGCAGGTGCGAATGCGTGGTTTTATGCCCGTCAGTTACTTGGCCAGTCAGTTGTTGGCTCAGCGAGGGTTAAGCCCTGTAGCCGGTGGATACAGTTGGAACAGTGATTCACGTCTGACATTGCCGTCGCCTTTGCGTTTAACGCGCGCGCACGCTGCCGCCTTTGTGCATGGCATTCAGTGTCCAGTGTGTTTGGTGGTTGCCGAGCAGGGCGTTTTAGTGGCACAACCTGAATTTGAAGGTTTTCTCAGCACTTTAACTTTAGATGTGCAACGCTTACCCGGCGGACATCACTTGCACGTTGATGATGAGCGGGGTGCACAAGCTGTTGCTGAACGAATACAAGCGTTTTTTACCACATCGTAATGATTACCAGCGGCGTCACGCACTACGCTAAAGCTGTCATTCACAGGAGTACTTATGATTGATTTATATACTGCAGCCACGCCCAATGGCCATAAAGTATCCATTGCTTTAGAAGAGCTGGCGCTACCTTACCAAGTGCATGTTTTATCCTTTGATCAGCAAGAGCAAAAGGCGCCTGAGTTTTTGCGGATCAACCCCAACGGTCGTATACCAGCGATTGTTGATCGCAATAATGATGATTTTGCCGTGTTTGAGTCGGGTGCGATTTTATATTACTTGGCTGAGCAAACCGGCCAGTTGTTGCCTGCGGATGCCAAGGGCCGCTCAGTGGCTTTACAGTGGTTGATGTTTCAAATGGGTGGTGTAGGACCGATGCAGGGCCAGGCGAATGTGTTTTATCGTTACTTCCCTGAGAAAATTCCTTCAGCGATTCACCGTTATCAAACGGAAACTCGGCGCTTATATACCGTGCTCAATCATCGTTTAGAGCAGGTTGAGTATTTGGCCGGTGATTACAGTATTGCTGATATTGCCACTTACCCTTGGGTGGCTTTGCATGATTGGGCAGGTGTCAGTGTAGATGAGTTGCCCGCTTTACAACGCTGGATGCAAGCTTTGGCTGCACGTCCAGCGGTGCAAAAAGGGTTACAAGTGCCCGTTCGTGCCACTGCGGACGAGCACTCCATACAAACGGCACAAACAATGTTGGTTAAATGAATATGCACAGATGGATATTAAAAACGACTTTGGCAGCCGTGTTCGCTGTTGTCAGTGCGGGTGTATCGGCTGATAATTTTGCCGATGATTTATTAGCGCTGGAGTCATTGCATGAAGCTAAAATTATTACGCAAAGCCAACAAGCCAGTCTGGAAAAAATCTATCCGCAAGGTTCAGTGCGCCGTATCAGTGGCGCTATGCGTTACAGCGGTGAGGTCTTGGTACGAGGCTCTATGCAGGAGCTGACAGTACAGTTGGCGCCAACCCATGATGCCTTAGATGCTTTTGCTGCCAGTCGTGAGCTGTTGCAAAACCAAGATGCACAAATGTTGTATTGGTGCGTGGCGCGAGAGTGTGGCCCAAGTAATTTGTGGGCCAATCATGTGTTTAATAACGCCCGTCTGTACGGCCCTGATGATGGGCAGGCCTATGCGCTCTTTCGTTTAGCTGGCGCTGAACAATCAAACTTGATCGCGGTCTATGCCATTACACGGGGCAATGGTCGCGGCTTTTTGCATGCGGAATACTTCCAAGCCGAACAGTTACCCGAGGATTTGCGTCCAACGGCAACTACTTTAGCTCGACAGCTGCGCACCGATAAACAACTGAATCTATCGCGCTTAACCGATGCTCCTGATCCTGTTTGGACCCAGTTGTTGGTACGAGCCTTGAATCAAAATAGCACTATGCGCGTTAGTATGGCGGGTGAGCAGGCAGCGCAATGGCGTGATGCCATGGCAGACCAAGGGGTACGCGCTTCAAGGATTGAATTAGAGGCGACTCATCAGAAACCAGGTTTAGTGTTGCAGCGTTTGCCTTAATCAAGCAGGGATTTAAGTGGATATAAAACATGTTTAGCAATGATCGCCTACTCGCGCAAATTTTATTGCTGGTGTTATTAGGTGCCTGTTTATGGGTGCTAGCGCCTTTTGTTACCGCGCTGTTTTGGGCTGCTGTCTTAGCCTTTGCCAGCTGGCCGGTGATGCGCTTTTTAACCCGAGTGCTAAAGGGTAATGCATCCTTAGCTGCAGGTTTGCTGACGTCAGGCTGGGTGCTGATTGTGGCGGGGCCTTTGGTGTGGCTGGGCTTTAATATTGCTGATCATATTCGTAATGCCACTGAGCTGATTAAAAACCTGCGGGTGACGGGTTTACCTGATGCGCCTGAATGGTTAATTGATGTGCCTGTGGTGGGGGATCGTTTGCTGGAGTTGTGGCAAACCGTCGACCAGCAGGGCGCAGCGTTTTTAGCCACAGCCAAGCCGTATATGGGGCAGACAGGTAACTGGTTATTAGCACGCAGTGCCAGTATTGGTGCCGGTATTTTAGAGTTGGCATTGAGCTTGTTATTGGTGTTTTTCTTTTACCGCGACGGCCCGCGCTTAGCCAATTTTGCTAAAAATCTAGTGGAACGCTTAATTGAAGATCGCGCGGATTACTATATTGATTTGGTTGCTGGCACAGTGCGCCGTGTGGTGAATGGGGTGATTGGTACTGCAGCAGCGCAAGCTATTGTGGCTCTGTTTGGCTTTGCAGTAGCGGGTGTACCAGGTGCTTTATTGTTAGCTGCTTTAACTTTTATGTTGAGCTTGATTCCGATGGGGCCGCCCTTAGTATGGGGTCCTGCGGTGGCTTGGCTGGTATT
The DNA here is from genome assembly GCA_012513235.1 of Gammaproteobacteria bacterium. Lineage (GTDB taxonomy): Bacteria > Pseudomonadota > Gammaproteobacteria > Pseudomonadales > Pseudomonadaceae > Denitrificimonas. The sequence continues at coordinate 7,638 of JAAZCO010000068.1, read as the reverse complement.
CCAAAATGAATACGGCATGGCTATTTTTATGTTTCTGTGGGGCCTGCTGGTGATTAGCAGCGTAGATAACTTCCTTAAACCTTATTTGATCAGCCGCGGCGGGAACTTACCGCTGGTAGTGGTTCTAATGGGGGTGTTTGGCGGTTTGTTTGCCTTTGGCTTTATGGGATTGTTTTTGGGGCCGACATTATTGGCAGTCGCTTACAGCTTAGTCAGTGATTGGATTGCCAGTAACCAGCCCAGAATTGAGCAGCCTTAATTTATCAACAATCAAAGGGTATATAATATGCGCTTATCTTGGTTATGTGTGCCGTTAGCGGCAGTGATGTTGGCGGGTTGTGCGGCAAAAACCAACTACCGTAGCAGTTGTGGCAGTGAGCTGGATGCGGCTTGGAAAGAACTTGATATTGCTAAAGCAGAAGGTTTTGCCGGAACGGTCAGTTACTCTAAAGCTTTAACTTTAATCACTGGGGCCAAAACCCAGCAGCAGTTTGAAGCCTATGAAGGCTGTACGAAAAAAGCGAAAAAAGCGCGCTTCTATATTAAAGAGTCCCGTGCGGGTCGTTAATCTAGAAGTACATAGAGTGTGATAAAACTGCCGTTTCTAGTATTAGCTTTGCGTGTCTGCCGAATGCTGGCTAGCATGTGTCTATACTAGAAACGGGGTTTGATGATGCGCACTCAGTTAGAAGCCTGCATTACAGCAGTCAATGAGGTTGTTTTAGGTAAAGAACACGCAGTGCAATTGGCCATGGCGTGCTTATTGGCTCGCGGTCATTTGCTGATTGAAGACTTACCCGGTATGGGTAAAACCACCTTAAGTCATGCGCTAGCGCAAGTGCTGGGCTTAACCTATCAGCGTATTCAATTCACTTCAGATGTACTGCCAGGAGACATTCTTGGCACCTCAGTATTTGATCAGCACACCGCGCAATTTACTTTTCATCCGGGGCCAGTTTTTACCGAGCTGTTGCTTGCTGATGAAATCAACCGCGCGACGCCTAAAAGTCAAAGTGCTTTGCTTGAAGCTATGGAAGAAGGACAGGTCACCATTGAAGGTGCAACCCGTCCATTGCCTGAGCCATTCTTTGTCATTGCAACACAAAACCCAGTCAGTCAAGGCGGCACTTTTAGCCTGCCAGAATCGCAACTGGACCGCTTTTTAATGCGTCTATCTTTGGGCTATCCCAGCGCTAAAGCCGAACGCCAATTATTGTTGGGCAGCAGTCGCCGTCTATTACTCACGCAACTGAAGCCCTTGATTGAGCGCGATGCTTTATTGCGCGCGCAAGAGCAGGTCAGTGCAGTGCGAGCCAGTGATACGCTGGTCAGTTATATCTTGCGTTTAGTCGAAGCGACACGCACCCATGCGCAGTTGGAGTTCGGTCTGTCACCGCGCGGCAGTTTAGCCTTGTTGGCGGCGGCCAAAGCCTGGGCGTTTTTAGCAGGGCGTGATTATGTGATTCCTGAAGATGTGCAGGTGGTATTACCATCGGTAGTCAGCCACCGTTTACGTGAGCAAAACAGTGCACAAGGTATGGCCAGCGCGGCGGTGGTGCAAAGTTTATTGACTGATATACCGGCCTTGTAATGTTGGCGCACATGCTGAAAGTCCCGCAGCATTGGTTTGCGGATTGGGTGGCGCGACGTTTGCCGCCGGTACACAGCTTGCAACTGCGTCAGCAGCATATTTTTATTTTGCCAACGCGCACGGGAGTGGCTTTTTTATTGGCGCTGCTCTTGATGCTCTTGGTGGCGATTAACTATCAAAACAGCTTGGCCTATGGGTTGACCTTTTTACTGGCTTCGTTGAGCTTGCTGAGTATGTTTCATACCTGGCGTAATCTTGCGGGTTTGACCCTCAGCGCAGCGGGTACAACACCCTGTTTTGCTGGCGAGCAGGGGCTGTATTCTGTGCGCCTACACAGTAGCCAGCGTGCGTATCAAGCCATTGCTGTCGGGTTTAAGCAGCAGGCAGTGCGCTCTGTGGATATTGCTGCACAGGGTGAGCAATCTGTGGAGTTAGCTGTGCTAGGGCAGCAGCGAGGCTGGCAAGCTGCACCACGCCTACGTATTGAAACGCGCTTTCCCTTTGGCTTATTTGTCGCTTGGAGTCAGGTCAGTTTAGCGCAGCAGATGCTGGTGTATCCCAAACCTGATTTTACCAATGCAGTGTTGGGGCGCAGTGCCGGTACTGAGCATGAGAGTCAGCAGGCCAGCAGTGTGGCGGGTGTGGATGATTATCAAGGTCTGGCTGCCTGGCAGGCTGGCGATTCCTTACGCCGCATTCATTGGAAAGCTTGGTCCAAGGGCCAAGGTTTATTGATTAAACAATTCAGTGAGCAGCAAGGACAAGAGCAGGTTTTGGATTTTAATCAGCTCAGTGGTGCGGTGGAGTGGCGTTTATCTGTACTCTGCGCGCAGGTGTTGCGCCTCAGTCAAAGCCAGCAGCCTTACAGTGTAGTGCTACCCAAGCAGCGCTTAGGTCCTGACAGTGGCCTTGACCATCAGCAGTGTTGTTTGCGCGCTTTAGCTTTGTATGGAATCACTCAGCCATGACAAAAAACGTGCAAGGGCAGGCGATGATTACACGCGTCAGTTTGTTGTGGTTATTGATTGGCCAAGTCTTAGTGATTGTGCCGCACTTACTGCATGTGCCGCTTTGGTTGACGGCCTTATGGCTGGGGTGTGCCGGCTGGCGTATTCAAGTGTTTCGCATGCGCGCACATTTTCCTAATACTTGGCTTAAAGCAGGCTTAATGCTCGGCAGTGCGTTTGGTGTGTACTTAAGTCGTGGCAGCTTAATTGGCTTAGATGCTGCTGTGGCTTTGTTGATTACTGCTTTTATTTTAAAACTGGTGGAAGTGCGCACGCGGCGCGATGCTTTAGTGCTGATTTTCCTTGGCTTATTTTCGGTGGTGACCAGCTATTTGTTCAATGACAGCTTAGTGGCTGCGCTGTATAGCCTGTTGCCGGTATTGGCCTTGCTGGCGGCTTTGTTGGGATTACATCAAAGCTCAGTAGCTGCGCAGCCATGGTCCACCTTAAAGTTAGCAGCCAGTATGTTGGCGCAAGCCGTGCCGTTGATGCTGCTGTTGTTTGTGTTGTTTCCGCGTTTAGAGCCGCTGTGGAGCTTGCCGCAACCTACAGATAAGGCCATCACTGGATTGTCCAGTAGCATGTCGCCGGGTGATATTGCCGAGCTGGGGCAATCGTCGGCCTTAGCTTTTCGGGCCCGTTTTGTGGGAGAGATTCCCGCGCAATCCGCTTTATATTGGCGTGCCTTGACCTTACCGCATTTTGATGGGCGCAGTTGGTCCGTGAGTCAGCGCGTAGAAGGGCGCAGTCCGCAGTGGCAAGAGCAGGGCGAGCCATTGGATTACAGTATTATTATGCAGCCCAGTACTCAGCCTTGGTTATTTAGCTTGGATACCGGCAGCAGTGCGCAAGCAGATATTCGAGTGATGAGTGATTTTCGTTTGCAGCGCAGTACACCAGTCAATCGAGCCTATCAATATCAAGCTCGTTCATGGCCGCAGGCGCTGCGTCAACCCAGCTTAGCGCTAAAGGAGCAGCGTGAGTTTTTACAGTTGCCGCGTTCAGGTAACCCGCAAACTCGGGAGTGGGCGCAACAATTGCGTCGGCAATATGCTGATGATACGGATGTGGTTAATGCTCTATTGCGTCATTTCAATCAAGAGCCTTATCACTACACACTTAAGCCACCGGTGCTGGGTAGTGATAGCGTGGATGAGTTTTTATTTAGCAGTCGGCGCGGCTTTTGTGCTCATTATGCTGGCGCTATGGTGTTTGCTTTGCGTGCGGCTGGGATTCCAGCGCGAGTGGTGGCCGGTTATCAAGGTGGCGAAACCAATCAGGCTGGTCAGTTTGTACAAGTGCGCCAATTTGATGCTCACGCTTGGGTCGAGTATTGGCAAGCTGAGCAGGGCTGGCAGACGGTGGATCCTACTTTTCAGGTGGCACCCGAGCGTATTGAGCGAGGGTTACAAGAAGCGCTGCAAGATGAGGCGGATATCTTCCAGGGTGATGTGTTTTCCCCGCTGCGGTATCAGCATATTGCTTGGCTCAATCAGTTGCGTATGAGTTGGGAGAGTCTCAATTACAGTTGGCAGTCGAATATTCTCGGTTATCAACGTGACAGCCAGCAGGCGTGGCTTAAACAATGGTTTGGTGAGCTTAATTGGCAAGCCATTGGCCTAGTGTTGGTGTTGGGCTTGATCTTGATGGTGGCGGTGTTGGTGCTGTGGATGTTTAAGCCATGGCAGCAGCAACGCGATCCTGTACAGCGTATTGTGCAGCAGTTTCAGCGAGCTATGCAGCGACGCGGTTTGCAACGTGACATGGGTGAAGGGCTGCGCAGTTTTGAGCAGCGCATTGCAGCTGACTTATCGCCAGCGCAGCAGCTAGCAGTACGGCACTTTGTCGAAATATATGAGCAGCAACACTATGCTGAGCAAGCGCTTGATCTCGGCGCATTACGCCAAGCTTTGCTGCAGGTTAAAAAGGCTATGAGTTGAGCTCACTGCTAGTACGAAGATGTTGGCTGCAGAGGGTTTGCCTCCGAGATAAATCGCCTATGCTGTGTAAGCGGGTCAGATTAAATCTGTAGTGTTTAGGTATTGACTCAGCAAAGGCTGGTTGTTTCATATAATATGCACCCGCATATTAATTCGATTTTGGAGGCTTTGCGTGCCGATTACAGTGTGGGGGTTGGCCATTGCGCAAGCATTGCTAACCACAGGAAATATTTTACTGGTGGCGGTCTCTGCCTTAATTGGTAAACAATTGGCCAGTCATCCAGCTTTAATCACCGTACCGGTGGCGCTGCAGTTTTTAGGAATGATTTTAGCCACCTTGCCGGCTGCACACTTGATGCAGAAGATGGGGCGTAAGGTCGGTTTCATTCTGGGTAACTGCATTGGTTTGTTTGGTACTTGGGTGGCGTTGCAAGGCCTGGAAGCTAACAGCTTGATGCATTTTGCTACCGGTACTTTTCTAATCGGTATGGCGATTGGTACCGCGCAGCAATACCGTTTTGCCGCCTTAGATGTCTGCTCAGTCGAGCAGCGTCCACGTGCGATCAGTATGGTGATGGCCGGCGGTATTTTAGCCGCCATTTTAGGCCCTAATTTAGCGATTTGGTCACGCCAGTGGTTTGATGGTAACCCCTTTGTCGGCGCTTTCTATGGCTTGTTTTTGATTTATATTCTGGCCTTAATCCTGATTGCCAGCTTGCCTTTAGCGGCGCCAATAAAAAACGTAGCTAAGCAAGCCACGCGCAGTTATCGCGAGTTATTTAAGCAGCCGTTGCTGATTGCCGCCATTGCTTCGGGTGCGATCGGTTATGCCGTGATGGTGTTGCTGATGACTGCTACGCCGATTGCCATGCAGGGTGATGAGTTTCCCTTTAGCAATATCGCTTGGGTGATTCAATGGCACGTGCTGGGCATGTATGCACCGTCATTCTTTACCGGTAGTTTGATCCGTCGCTTTAGTTCGCGCACGGTGATTTTATGGGGTTGTATGATTCTTGCTCTTTGCATTTTGGTCAACGTGTTAGGCAATAGCTTCTGGCATTATTTGCTGGGCTTGCTGCTGCTGGGTGTGGGTTGGAACTTCACCTTTATTGGTGCTACACATTTATTGACCTACACTTATGAGCCGGCCGAGCAGGGCAAGGTGCAAGGCATTAACGAGTTTATGGTCTTCACAGCCGCAGCGCTGGGCAGCCTATTGGCGGGGGTGGGCGTGGCGAAACTTGGTTGGGTCTGGCTCAACTTGGCTTCACTGCCAGCGATCATTATCGTGGCTTGGGGTATTGTGCGTTTGTCCGATAAGCGCGCGCGAGTGCGTCACAAAAAGGCTTAATCACATAAGTTCTCTTGCAGCGCGCTCTGGCTGCAAGAGAGACTGATCTTGAATTTGTATATTTAAACCATCATTCAACATGTACTGATAGTTGCTAACACCAACCCCACATTGACAGGCAGTCAATATAGGAAGGGTGGGTGCTTGATGGGTGCTTAAATTGTGGTAAACGAAAGTTCAGCCGCTACTACTTTGGCCAGTAATAACTATCGGGCTGCTCACGCGCACCAAAAATGGCTTGGCCAATACGCACAATGGTTGCGCCTTCGGCAATCGCCAGTTCAAAGTCTCCAGACATACCCATCGATAGTTCGGTCAGTTGCATGCCTGCTGGTGCTATGGCTTGTAAGCTGTCGCGCAGTTCGCGCAGTTGCACAAAACAGCCACGTACCGCTTCACGGTCTTCGGAATTCATGGCTAAGGTCATCAGACCGCGTACGCGCAAGCGACTCAACCCTCCTAACTGCGCAATCAGCTCTGGCGCTTGCTCAGGGTCAATGCCATATTTGCTCTCTTCGCCTGACGTGTTGATCTGTACCAGCACATCGAGGTAGCGATCTTCGATGGTCAGACGCTGATCTAGAGCTTGGGCAAGACGCAGGCTATCGAGGGCATGAAATTCACTGGCAAAGCGCGCAACATATTTGGCTTTGTTGGTTTGCAGATGGCCAATCACGCTCCATTTAAGATCAGTTAAATCTTCAAGTTCTTGCCATTTTTGGTGGGCTTCTTGGACTTTATTTTCACCGAGCATACGGCAACCAGCAGCGTAGGCCAGGCGTAAATAGTCAGCAGGGTGAGTTTTACTCACAGGCAGTAAACGCACCTCTTGAGGGTCACGTCCAGCATCAGCACAGGCTTGGTCAATACGTGCTTGTATGGTGGCGATGTTTTGGCGCAGTTGCTCGATGCTTTGAGCTTCGGGGAAGTTGGTGTGGTCCAAGGTTGACTCCTATAAACACATAACAAGTATGCTGCTTAGTCTATCAGGCTTAGGGTACTTATTGAGCCGCGATGTGGTTTGTAGGCTGTTGCATGAATCGGTAAAGCTGCTGAGGTGCTAATCTGCTAAACTTTGCAAAATTTAGCGTGATGATCGGCCATGAAATTTGTAATCAATGTGTTATCTGACAGCACTGCACCGTCAACCCGCCGAGCTTTGCGTTTTGCGCAAGCGGTGTTGGCGGCCGGGCATGAAATTGTACGGGTGTTTTTTTACCAAGAGGGCGTGCTGACGGCTTCGAGTAACTTAGTGGTTGCCCAGGATCAGGTGGATATTGCCCAGCAGTGGCAAGCCTTGATCGCCGAGCATAAGCTCGATGCAGTGGTGTGCATTGCGGCTGCTTTACGCCGTGGCGTACTCGATCAAGCCGAAGCACAACGTTATCAACGTGATGCGGTGAACTTAGCTGAAGGTTATGAGTTATCTGGATTAGGACAATTGCATGATGGCTTACAGCAAGCGGGTCGCTCGATCAGCTTTGGAGGCGAATAATGGCTAAGTCAGTCTTGTTGATCAGCCGTCAAGCACCCTGGGCGGGCTTAGGTGCTGCAGAGGCTTTAGACATAGCATTAGCTGCAGGCGCTTTTGATTTGCCATTGGCGATGTTGTTTATGGATGACGGCGTTTTACAGTTGTTAGAGCAGCAACAGCCACAGCAACTTGAGCAAAAAAACCTCTGCGCTAATCTACAAGCCCTGCCGATGTTTGGCATTGAGCAGTTGTATGTGGCGCAGGATTGTTTGCAG
>JAAZCO010000410.1 GCA_012513235.1 Gammaproteobacteria bacterium | reverse complement strand
GCCCAGCGCCACGGCCAAGCCACTCAGGTGCACATTTGGCTGCAGTATAAACAGCAGTCTTGGCGCTTATTGCTGCGTGATAACGGCAGCGGTGGTGAGCCACTTCAGTACGGTATCGGCCTGCATTCCATCACGGCACGGGCGCAGGCGTTAACTGCACAGTTGCAGATGCAAACCCGTTCAGATCGCGGCTGGAGCTTGTATCTGCGCGCGCCTGTACCCCATGACAATTTAGCGAGTAGCGTATGAAAATACTTTTAGTGGATGATCACGCGGTGGTGCGCCATGGCTATGCCAGCTTGCTCGGTGCCTGCTTGCCTGAGGTGGAGATTGCGCAGGCAAGCAGTGGTGAAGAAGCCTTGCAGTGCATGCCCATGGTGAATCCGCATGTGGTGATTATGGATATTGGTTTGCCGGGGATTAGTGGCTTAGAAACCTGTCGGCGCTTACGCCAGCGTTTACCGCAATTGCCGGTGCTGTTTTTTAGCATGCACGATGAGCTGAGCTTGGTGCGTCAGGCTTTGGATGCTGGCGCGGCTGGCTATATCAGTAAAAGTGCTGCGCCTGAGGTGTTGATTGAGGCAGTGCGTCGTACTCTGACTGGGCATATGTATATCGAGCAAGCGATTGCCACCCAGTTGGCCTGTCACAAGTATTTACCGGGGGCGATTGATCCGCGCCTACAAAGTATGACGCCGCGGGAAATGGAAGTCTTTGTGATGTTAGCGCGCGGTTTTGCCACCCAGCAGATTGCGCAGAACTTATCGATCAGCAGTAAAACTGTGTCCAACTATATGACCTTGCTCAAGCAGAAATTACAGGTCAGTTCTCAGGTGGAGTTGGTGCATTTAGCCATTGATACCGGGGTGTTACGCATTGGTGAGGCCAGCTAATAGTCGGTGGAAAAGCCGCTATTAGCTGTGCAAGGAGAGGGTGCTTACCAATCGGTGGGGCATGCAGTACAGCCTTCCATAAATGTGCCGAGGAATGTTGCGTAGTGACGGCGCGCGCCGCTCATATTGGCTTTGGCCATATTGGCTTCGCTGAACTTAGACTCCTGCATATTGGCATCAATAAAGGTCGATTGCCGCACATCGCTTTTGGTAAACCAGGCCATTTCTAAATTGGCCGCATTAAAGTTGGCTTTGCGTAACTTCGCCCCTGATAGGCGAGCGAAATCCAGATTAGCACCACTAAAATCGGTGTTCTTGCCCTGCGCACCTTGCGCCATCATCGCCCAGCCGGTAATGGCGATCAGCTTGGCGTTGTCCAAATTAGCACCGCGTAGGCTCGCTTGTTGTAAGCTGGCGCGGGTTAGGTTAGCACCGGTTAAGTTGGCTTGATTGAGGGTGGCTAAATCCAATTGCGCGTGACGCAAATTGGCACCGGATAAGTTGGCTTTGTCGAAGTTGATTTTTTTCAAATTCATATTGCTCAGATCAGCGTTGCGCAGATCCATACCAGCGCAGTTACTGCCGGGCTCAAGCTTACAGCCGTTGATGGTGGGGACATCGTCGCTGGCCCAGACTGCGGTGCTGAGCACCAAGGCCAGAGCCGATAAAAGGTGACGTTGCATATCGAGTTCCTCAGGAAAAACCGCTGCCATGCCAGCACAGCAGCGGTGAGTGTTAAGTCATAGACGCAATGCTATTACTTGTTATCCCACTCTGGCAATTTGAACACCCAGAATGAACCGCCCTGTGCAACCGGCTTGGTCAATTCCGCCATATCGCCGCCCCACAGTGGTACCGCGCCGCCGTAACCTGAAGTCACGCCGATGTACTGCTGACCATCCATTTCCCATGTGACTGGTGGTGAAATCACGCCACTACCGGTCTGGAATTTCCACAGCTCTTTACCCGTCTTGGCGTTAAAGGCTTTGAAGTAACCATCACTGGTACCGGTGAAGACAAGGTTACCTTTGGTGGCCAACACGCCGGCCCACAGGGGTAATTTCTCTTTATGTTCCCAGGCCACTTTACCTGTGGTTGGATCCATCGCACGTAAGATACCGACGTGGTCATCAAACAGACGCTTGATACGGAAGCCTTGACCTAAGTAAGCCGAGCCTTTTTTGTAGGAAACTTCTTCGGTCCAGTAGTCTTCTTGCCAGTGGTTGGCCGGTACATAGAACAAACCAGTATCTTGGCTGTAAGCCATTGGGTTCCAGTTTTTACCGCCTAAGAATGACGGTGATACTTGTACTGCCTTACCGCGCTTCTCACCAGGCTCAGGCTTAGGTGGACGCTGGCCTTTGTTTTCAACCGGACGGCCGGTCTCTAAGTCGATATGTGACGCCCAAGTGATGCCATCGACAAATGGGAAGGCATTTTTCAGTTTGCCGTTTTCACGATCGACGACATAGAAGAAACCGTTACGGTCAGCGTGGGCTGTGGCTTTGGTGACCTTGCCTTTTTTGTCTTTGTGATCAAAGAGTACCAGCTCGTTGTTACCTGAGAAGTCCCAGGCATCGTTAGGTGTGTGCTGGTAGAACCATTTCACTTCACCGGTGGTGGCATCAACGCCGACTTGGCCTGAAGTGTAGAGGCTGTCGAAATCTTTTGGATCGCCACCATCGGCGGTACGCTCCCAGCCATTCCACGGCGCAGGGTTACCGGCACCGACGATAATGGTGTTGGTTTCCGCATCAAAGCTTGCGCTCTGCCATGGTGCACCGCCACCTTGGCTCCAGGCTTCTTTTTTACCGGTCGGGTGATTTGGGTCATCCGGCCATGATGGAGCTTTAATATCGCCGGTTGGCGTGCTGTCTTTACCATTCAGGCGGCCCATATGGCCTTCAACGAAGGGACGCATCCACACTTCTTCACCGGTATCTGGGTCGCGAGCAAAGAGCTTGCCGACTACACCAAACTCGTCACCGGAGCTGCCGTGAATCAGCAGAACTTTGCCGGTTTTGGCATCTTTCGCCATGGTTGGTGCGCCGGTCATGGTGTAGCCGGCAGCGTGATCACCGAATTTTTTATTCCAAACGACTTTACCGGTGTCTTTATTGAGCGCGACAACACGCGCATCCAGCGTACCGAAGAAGACTTTATCGCCGAAGATCGACACGCCACGGTTGACTACGTCACAGCACGGGCGGATGTCATCGGGCAGGCGGTGGCTGTAGTTCCACAGACGTTCGCCGGTTTTCGCATCCAGTGCCCAGACGCGTGAGTAAGAACCAGTGACATAAATAATGCCATCGTGGATCACGGCTTGAGATTCTTGACCGCGTTGTTTTTCATCACCAAAAGAGTAAGTCCAAGCGGGTGTCAGCTTAAAGACGTTGTCTTCGTTGATTTTGTTGAGCGGGCTATAACGCTGTGCGTTGGTACCCATACCGTATTGCAATACGTTGGTGGTGGTCAGGTGGTCTTGCGCAATATCTTCCCACGTCACAGGTTTGGCAAAGCTGAGGTTGGTGCTAATAATCGCAGCACCGAGGATTAAGCCCTTGACGGCAAGGGCCAAGGGTTTGGCAGAGCTGGGTAATTGTCTTGTTATCATTGCTTTACTTCCCATAGGTTGCATGTTGTGAGTCTTGCGCCGGTTGATCGCGCAGTGACGGCCTCCATGGTGTGAAAGTACGGGCACAATGAATACGGAATTTTTCCCGCAAGTGGCGGGAGTTTTTCCCAGTCGATGGCTCAATTGGCAGTGCTTCTAAAACCAGTATTTTGTATACCTTTGCGCCTACTACTAAGGGCTTGCTTGACGACCACCAAAGCAGGGTTCTCCTCAGCGCGCTGCATTTCTACCATAAATCCAGTGTTCAACTTCATGGCGAACGTCTTGCGTACTATTTAAAACGGTGGAAATAATGAATAAGAAAAATGCAGTGTTCGGAGCGTTAATCGCAGCCACTTTAGCTTTCTCAGCCGCAGTGCATGCGCACGGTGATATGGTGCCGCAAAGCGTGAATACCGGTGATCTAGAGCTGTTAGGTGATGAGTGGCGTGAGAGCAATCCCTACCGCGCGCCGAGCGAGCAAAATGCTTTAGCGATTGAAATTGGCGCGTCGGCCTATAACCAAAACTGCGCCCGTTGCCATGGTTTAGAAGCAATGTCGGGTGGTATTGCCCCAGATTTGCGCGAACTACCAGGCGATGCCGACAGTGACGAATGGTACAAAGAGCGCGTGATCAATGGCGCAGTACGTAACGGTGCGGTGTATATGCCACGTATGGCTGACCACTTAACCCAAGAAGCACTGTGGGCGATTCGCACCTACGTTGAGAGCCGTGCTGAATTGCAATAAGCCACGTAGCGCTGAGTTGCCATGCGCAGCTCAGCGTATCGATTCAAGCGAGCGGGAGGTGCTATGAAACTGCGTATTGGATATGCCCTGCTGCTGTCTGTGCTGAGCGGTCTGGCCACTGCTGTAGAAGGCGATCCACAACCCTCAGTGATGTGGGAGTATTTCCATACCCGCTTGCTGGACAATGCCGATTTTGTTTTTGATGACAAGGTGCAAGTCAGTGTGCCGCCCTTTGCCGAAGATGCACGACAAGTGCCGGTGGAAGTGGATGCGCGCGGGTTAAGTGGGCGGGTCGAGAAGGTGATGATCTGGGCTGAGCTCAATCCCATCCCGCAAGTGTTAAATCTGTATCCCAGCGCTGAGCTGGAGAAATTTTTAGCGGTGCGTATCCGTGTCGAACAAGCGACACCGGTGCGCGCCGCTTTTTTAATGGATGATGGTCTGTGGCATGTGGGTTCGGCGCGGATTGAAGCGGCGGGCGGCGGTTGCAGTGCACCCAGTGTGGTGCGCGCTGAAGCAGGCTGGGAACAGCGTTTAGGCCAAGTGTTTGGCGCGCGTTTTAAAGATGGCGAGAGCAGTCGGGTGCGCATGAGTATTTCCCACCCGATGGATAATGGTTTGGTGGATTCCATCCCAGAGTTTTATGTCAATCAAGCCGAACTGCGTAATAACGAAGGGGCGCTGCTGGCGCGCTTGGATCTGTTTTCTGCAGTCAGTGAAAACCCGACCATTACCTTGCGCGTTAAAGGCCAGCCGCACACTCAACTCTGGCTGCGCGATAACAACGGTAATGAGTTTTCCGCGCAGATTCCTTAAGTGGTGCTCTGTGTAGCAGCTGTCTTGGTGTTGTAACTGTTTTGAGTGTTGCCAATGTCTGTGCAG
>JAAZCO010000409.1 GCA_012513235.1 Gammaproteobacteria bacterium | reverse complement strand
TTTGCTCAAGCAGATATCGATGGGGGGCTTGTTGGTGGCGCCTCCCTCAATGCAAAAGAATTTAGTGCGATTTGTCGCGCTGCGGGAAACTAAGATGCTGGAAACAGTCATAATTATTGTACACTTGGTTGTTGCAATCGGTGTGGTAGGATTTGTTCTGATTCAGCAGGGCAAAGGTGCAGATGCAGGTGCTTCGTTTGGTTCGGGCGCTTCGGGTACTGTGTTTGGTTCACAAGGTTCAAGTAACTTTTTGAGTCGTTTTACTGCAGTGCTTGCTGCAGTGTTCTTTGCTACAAGCTTGGGCTTGGCGTTTTATGCTAAAGACCGTGCCAATACAATTACAGAGTTGGGGTTGCCTGATCCAGCTGTGTTAGAAGTAAAACCTCAGCCAAAACCTGCGCTTGAAGACATTCCTCAAGTTGAAAGCCAGGCGGCTGAAGTAGAAACAAATGATGTGCCTGTTGTAGATGTAGAGTAGTTTTGCCGAGGTGGTGGAATTGGTAGACACGCTACCTTGAGGTGGTAGTGGCCTAAAGGCTGTAGGGGTTCGAGTCCCCTTCTCGGTACCATATTAAAAGCGGCCTGCTAGCAATAGCGGGTCGTTTTCATTTGTGCTAACTTGACTGTAACTGCGTGGCGCTGTACTATTCGTCATCAGATTTAGATCGCATGAGTTTTAGTATGCTTTTAAATACCAAGTATTCATAAAAGAGCCCCTAGTAAGGGGCTTTTTATTAGGTCTAACAGTTGGTTTTCAATTTTATTGATGGGCGTTATGCCCATTTTTCATTTCTACAGCATGCATTGGAGGTCGGATGACGAGCAAGCTGGAACAGTTGCAGGACATATTGACGCCAGTGATTGAAGCACTGGGTTATAAGAATTGGGGCATTGAGTATGTTGCTCAGGGCCGCCACTCAGTGCTGCGCGTTTATATTGATCATGAAGACGGGATTTTTATCGAAGATTGTGAAATCGTCAGCCGCCAACTGAGTGCTGTAATGGATGTTGAAGATCCAATCAGTTCTGAGTATACGTTGGAAGTTTCTTCTCCCGGTATGGACCGTCCGCTGTTTACCCTTGAGCAGTTTGCTGCTTTTGTGGGTGAGCAAGTGAAAATTAGGCTGCGTTCTCCTGTTGAGGAGCGTCGCAATTTCCAAGGGCTGATTCGATCAGTAGAAGATCAAGATGTAGTGGTGCAGATGGGTGAATACGAATATCTGCTCCCCATCGATCTGATTGAAAAAGCAAATATACTTCCGAACTTCGAATAAGAATACGGACTCCGCGACTACTGCAGTTTGCGAAAGGCGAGGCATGCGATGAGCAAAGATATTTTACTGGTTGTTGAATCAGTCTCCAATGAAAAAGGTGTACCACCAGCGTTGATTTTTGAAGCGTTGGAATTGGCACTGGCAACCGCGACAAAGAAAAACTACGAAGACGAAGTTGATTTGCGCGTAGCGATTGATCGTCAGACTGGCGATTACGAAACTTTCCGTCGCTGGACAGTGATTGAAGAAATCGACTTCGATGACCCAGCACACCAGATGACCATTGATATGGCCGAAAAGCGTATGGAAAATCCATCCGTTGGCGATGTCCTTGAAGAAAAAATTGAATCCATTGAGTTTGGTCGCATTGCCGCGCAAACCGCTAAGCAAGTTATCGTACAAAAGGTACGTGAAGCTGAGCGTGCACAGATTGTTGAAGCATATCGCAGCAAGCTCGGTGAAATTATTTTTGGTACAGTAAAGAAAGTCACCCGCGACAACATCATTGTTGACTTGGGTAACAACGCAGAAGCGATTTTGGCGCGTGAAGACATTATTCCACGTGAAAATTTCCGTGTTGGTGCGCGTGTACGTGCATTGTTACAAGACATTCGTTCAGAAAACCGTGGTCCACAGCTTGTGCTGTCGCGCACTGCACCAGAAATGATTATGGAGCTCTTCAATATTGAAGTTCCAGAGATCTCTGAAGGTTTGATTGAAATCATGGCTGCAGCACGTGACCCAGGTTCACGCGCTAAAATTGCTGTGCGTTCTAAAGATAAACGTATTGATCCACAAGGTGCTTGTATTGGTATGCGCGGTTCGCGTGTGCAAGCAGTTTCAAGTGAATTAGGCGGTGAGCGTGTTGATATAGTGTTATGGGATGAGAACCCAGCACAGTTTGTGATCAGCGCTATGTCACCGGCTGAAGTAGTTGCAATTATTGTTGATGAAGATACCCATACTATGGATATCGCCGTTGCTGAAGAGAACTTGGCGCAAGCCATTGGTCGTGGCGGTCAAAACGTACGCTTAGCTTCGCAGCTGACTGGTTGGACTCTGAACGTAATGAGTCAGGAAGACATTCAGTCGCGTCAAGCAGAAGAGACGGGTGACCTGTTACAACTCTTTGTACGTGATCTAGAAGTCGATGAAGACTTGGCACAGATTCTCGTTGATGAAGGCTTTACCAGTCTTGACGAAGTCGCTTATGTGCCAATGGAAGAAATGCTGAACATTGACGGTTTTGATGAGGAAATCGTTACTGAGCTGCGTACGCGTGCGAAGAACTGTTTGTTAACCCGCGCAATAGCAACTGAAGAAAAGCTGGCTGATATTCAACCAGCACAAGACTTGCTCGACTTAACGGGCATGAGCAAAGAGCTGGCTGTGGAGCTGGCAGTACGCGGAGTACTCAACCGCGAAGACCTAGCAGAGCAGTCGATTGATGATTTGCTCGAAATCGACGGCATGAATGAAGATCGTGCCGGCAAGCTGATCATGGCCGCCCGCGCCCACTGGTTTGAATAAGCACATTGCGGCTTGAGGAGATAAGTTCATGACGCAAGTCACAGTTAAAGAACTGGCTAAAGTAGTGAAAACGCCAGTAGAAAGTCTACTGCAGCAGATGCACGAAGCAGGTTTAGCACACACTAGTGCTGACCAGAAAGTCAGTGAAACAGAAAAGCAAACGCTGTTAACCTTTTTAGAAAAAGGTACCAGCCCTAAAGCTGAAGGTTCAAAGAAAATTACTTTGCAGCGTAAAACCACATCAACTCTACGTGCTCCAGGTAGTAAAACTATCAGTGTTGAAGTGCGTAAAAAGAAAACTTTTGTGAAGCGTAGTGCCGAAGAAATTGAAGCTGAAAAGCAGCAAGATTTGGCTAAACTCAAAGCTGAACAGAAAGCTAAAGATGCAGAAGCAGACAAAGCTAAGCAGGCACAAGCTCCTGCTCCTGCTGCTCCTAAAGCTGAGCCAGTTGCAGAGAAACGCACCCCAGAGTCTGCAGTGATTCAAGCAACTGTTGCACCTGCAGCACCTGCTGATATCACCTTGCCGGTCGTGGATGCTGTTGCACCTGCTCCTGATCGCAAGAAAGACGATGCACGTCGCGCAGTGAAGCGTTCTGACGAAGATGATCGTCGTGATCGTAAAGCAGCAGCGCCACGTCCAGCTGTGAAAGCAAAAGCGACGGGTCGCTCTGAAGACGAACAAGCCCGCCGTGGTGGTCGTAATCGCAGTAAGCCGAAGAAGCGTGCAAATCAGCATGGCTTTAGTAGCCCAGCGGGTCCAGTGGTACGTGACGTCAATATTGGCGAAACCATCACTGTGGCTGAATTGGCTGCACAGATGTCGGTTAAAGGCGTCGAAGTGGTTAAGTTTATGTTTAAACTTGGCTCGCCAGTGACTATCAACCAAGTACTTGACCAAGATACTGCTGTTTTGATTGCAGAAGAACTGGGTCACCGCGTATCACGCGTGAGCGACAACGTACTTGAAGAGCAGTTTGCAGAATCATTGAAAATTGATGGTGAAGCATTCCACCGTGCACCAGTAGTGACTGTTATGGGTCACGTTGACCATGGTAAAACCTCGCTGCTTGACTACATCCGTCGCGCTAAAGTTGCGACCGGTGAAGCGGGTGGTATTACTCAGCACATTGGTGCCTACCACGTTAAAACCGAAGGTGGCATGATCACCTTCCTTGATACCCCTGGTCACGCCGCCTTTACTGCGATGCGTGCGCGTGGTGCTAAGGCGACGGATATCGTGATTCTAGTGGTTGCCGCTGATGATGGCGTGATGCCACAAACCATTGAAGGTATTCAGCATGCTAAAGCAGCTGGCGTGCCTTTGATTGTTGCAGTGAACAAAATTGATAAGCCAGAAGCTGATCCAGATCGTATTAAAAACGACCTAGCAGCACATGATGTGATTCCAGAAGAGTGGGGCGGTGATACCCAGTTTGTGCACGTATCTGCGAAAGCTGGTACGGGTATCGATGCATTGCCTGAATCAGTCTTGCTGCAAGCTGAAGTACTTGAGCTGAGCGCAACACCATCGGCTTCAGGTCGTGGTGTGGTGATTGAATCGCGTCTTGATAAAGGCCGTGGTCCAGTGGCATCAGTCTTAGTGCAGAACGGTACTTTACGCCAAGGCGATATGGTACTGGTCGGCGTTAACTTCGGTCGCGTACGTGCGATGATGGATGAAAATGGTAAGGCGATTAAAGAAGCTGGTCCATCGATTCCAGTTGAGATCTTAGGTCTTGACGGTACACCAGAAGCCGGTGATGAAGTGACTGTGGTGGTTGATGAGCGTAAAGCTCGTGAAGTTGCTCTGTTCCGTCAAGGTAAGTTCCGCGAAGTTAAGTTAGCGCGTGCACATGCTGGTAAGCTTGAGAACATGTTCGAGAACATGGGCCAAGAAGAGAAGAAAGTACTTAACATTGTTATTAAAGCTGATGTGCGCGGTACGCTCGAAGCGTTACGTGGTTCATTGTCTGAGTTGGGTAACGATGAAGTTGAAGTATGCGTGGTAGCTGGCGGTGTAGGTGGTATTAACGAAAGTGATGCTAACTTAGCCCTTGCTTCTAACGCGGTAATTTTTGGTTTCAACGTACGTGCGGATGCTGGTGCGCGTAAGATCGTTGAGCAAGAAAGCCTCGATATGCGTTACTACAACATCATCTACGATATTATCGAAGATGTTAAGAAAGCACTGTCAGGCCTGTTAGGCAGCGATGTTCGTGAGAATATCCTTGGTACTGCTGAAGTACGTGAAGTCTTCCGTTCACCTAAGCTTGGCGCAATTGCTGGCTGTATGGTGATTGAAGGTACAGTACACCGTAACCGTCCAATCCGCGTATTGCGTGATGACGTAGTGATCTTTGAAGGCGAGCTGGAATCTCTGCGCCGCTTTAAAGATGACGTCGGCGAAGTACGTTCAGGTATGGAATGTGGTATCGGCGTGAAGAGCTACAATGACGTTAAACCTGGTGACAAGATCGAAGTATTCGAAAAAGTTCAGGTCGCACGTACACTGTAATTCATAGTCGTATAGGCAACGGCAAGTGCAATAAGTTGGGAAATAATCCAGCTTATTGAGCTTGCCGTTTGCTGCTTATATAGATGAGAATAAAGTTGCTGCAATGCAGCACAAGGTGAAAACAATGGCGAAACAATACAGCCGCACCCAACGTATTGGTGATCAGATTCAGCGTGAGCTAGCAACTCTGATCCCGCAAGAAGTTAGAGATCCACGCCTTGGCTTTATCACCATTACTGGTGTTGATGTCAGTCGTGATGTGGGTCATGCCAAGGTGTTTATCACGGTCATGGGTGAAAACTCACCCGAAGTGATTAAAGAAAACCTTGATGTGCTCAAAGATACCGCAGGTTATTTGCGTATGCTGCTGGGTAAAGCCATGAAGCTGCGCAGCGTACCTTCACTGCATTTTCATTATGATCAGAGTATTACTCGTGGTGCGCATTTGTCTGCATTGATTGAGCAGGCTGTGTCTGAAGACCAGCGCAATACTGAGTCGGACGGAGAATAAAGCGTGGTGCAGCAGGTTAAGCGTAAGCGTCGTAGTGTCAGTGGTATTATCATTTTTGATAAGCCCTATGGTTTTAGCTCTAATGGTGCTTTACAAAAAGTACGTTGGTTGCTCAATTCCGATAAAGGCGGGCATACCGGCAGCCTTGATCCTTTAGCCACGGGTGTATTGCCCTTGTGCTTTGGTGAGGCGACTAAGTTTTCGCGCTACTTGCTCGATGCCGATAAAGTCTATGAAGCCACCATGCAGCTCGGTGTGACCACCAATACCGCTGATGCTGAAGGTGAAGTGTTAGAAACTAAGCCGGTCAATGTGACCTCTGCTGATATCGAAGCGGCCTTACCGCAATTTCGAGGGGTGATCCAGCAAGTCCCCCCCATGTATTCAGCGCTGAAAAAAGACGGTCAGCCACTGTATAAGCTCGCGCGAGCAGGTATTACCATTGATCGCCCAGCGCGTACTGTGACTATTAATCAGTTGGAGTTGCTGTCACATGATGGCGACCAAGCGCGTATTTTGGTGTCTTGTACTAAAGGCACTTATATTCGCAGCTTAGTCGAAGATATCGGTGCGGTATTGGGCTGTGGTGCACACGTTGCTCAGTTACGACGTACTGAAGCCGGTCCCTTTGATTTAACTCACGCTGTGACCCTTGAAGAGCTTGAACAAGCCCATGAAGAGGGCGGTGCTGAGGCGCTCGATGCCTTTATGATTCCAATGGACAGTGGTTTGCTGCATTGGCCGAGCGTGGAAATGACTGAGAATGGTAGTTTCTTCTGGCTCAATGGTCAGCCAGTGCGTGCGCAGAACTCACCTCTTGAAGGTATGGTGCGTGTGTATAACCATAATCAGGAATTTATTGGTGTGGGTGAGATGGATGATGACGGAATGGTTGCGCCCAAGCGCCTAATTCGGTCACAATGAGTTTGTTTTTTCTGGTGTGCTGAAAAGTCATTGGAAAATCTTCAGGTTGGCTGTTGGCAGGCGCGGTCACACCTCTTCTTTTGCACGGGAATATCCCGGCCTGTTCATTTTAAGGAGCCCATCATGGCACTTAGCAACGACGACAAAATCCAGATTATCAATGACTACAAGCAAGCTGAAGGTGATACAGGTTCTCCAGAAGTGCAGGTTGCACTTTTGACCTTTAACATCAACAAGCTGCAGGGTCACTTTAAAGCTAACGTTAAAGATCACCACTCACGTCGCGGTTTAATCCGTATGGTTAACCAGCGTCGTAAGTTGCTTGATTACCTCAAAGGTAAGGATCTTGGCCGTTACACGACTTTGATCGGTCGTCTGGGTCTACGTCGTTAAGACGTAAGCTGTAAGTAACGTGAAGCTGGAAGTCTGGAGTGCTGTGCATAAAGAAATTTATGCAAGTACTTTGGGCTTCCAGTTTTTCGTTTTTCAGGAGCTGATTGGGCCGATACCCACACTCTTGCAAATTTCCCCAAGGTCACATTAGAGAAGGAAGATACCGTGAATCCGGTTATTAAAACGTTTAAATTTGGTGAGTCCACCATTACTTTAGAAACAGGCCGCGTTGCTCGCCAAGCCTGTGGTGCTGTATTAGTCAGCGTTAACAACGATGTTACTGTGCTATGTACAGTGGTTGGCGCGAAAAAAGCTGATCCAAGCAAAGACTTTTTCCCATTATCTGTGCATTACCAAGAAAAAACCTATGCTGCAGGTAAAATCCCAGGTGGTTTCTTCAAGCGTGAAGCACGTCCATCTGAGAAAGAAACCCTGACTTCACGTCTGATCGACCGTCCGATCCGTCCGTTATTCCCCAATGGTTTCAGCAACGAAGTACAAGTCATTTGTACCGTTGTGTCTACCAGCAAGAAAACTGACCCAGATATGGCAGCGATGATTGGTACCTCAGCGGCATTAGCTATCTCAGGTATTCCATTCAACGGCCCAATCGGTTGCGCACGTGTGGGCTACCACCCAGAAACCGGCTACCTGATCAACCCAACCTATGAGCAGCAAGAAGCATCTTGCCTCGACATGGTGGTTGCTGGTACTAAAGACGCCGTCTTGATGGTTGAGTCAGAAGCGGATGAGTTGAGCGAAGACCAAATGTTGGGTGCAGTATTATTCGCCCACGAAGAATTCCAAGTGGTGATCCAAGCGATCAACGAATTGGCTGCAGAAGCAGGCAAGCCACGTTGGGATTGGCAGCCAAAAGCTGAAAACACTGAGTTGTTGGATGCTGTGCGTAGCCAGTTTGGCGCGCAGATTTCAGATGCTTACACCATCATAGTTAAACAAGACCGTTATGCGCGTCTTGGCGAGATCCGTGAGCAAGCCGTTGCTGCACTGGTAAGCGAAGTTGAAGGCGAAGGCCCAACTGCTGCAGCAGTTAAAGAAGCATTTGGCGAAATCGAATACCGCACCGTACGTGAGAATATCGTAAACGGTAAGCCGCGTATTGATGGTCGTGATACCAGCACTGTGCGTCCTTTGGCGATCGAAGTGGGCGTATTGGACAAAACTCACGGTTCAGCACTCTTCACCCGTGGTGAAACTCAAGCCTTAGTGGTTGCTACTCTAGGTACTGCGCGTGATGCACAGTTCTTAGATACTCTCGAAGGCGAGAAGCGCGATCCATTTATGCTGCACTACAACTTCCCTCCTTACTCGGTAGGTGAGTGCGGTCGTATGGGTGCAACCGGTCGTCGTGAAATCGGTCACGGTCGTTTAGCACGTCGCAGTATTGCTGCTATGTTGCCTAATGCTGATGATTTTCCGTATACCATCCGTGTTGTATCTGAGATCACTGAATCCAACGGCTCAAGCTCAATGGCTTCAGTCTGTGGTGCTTCTTTAGCACTGATGGACGCTGGCGTACCGATGAAAGCACCGGTGGCTGGTATCGCGATGGGTATGGTTAAAGAGGGCGATAAGTTTGCCGTTCTAACTGATATCTTGGGTGATGAAGACCACCTCGGTGATATGGACTTTAAAGTAGCAGGTACCGCTAATGGTGTCACTGCACTGCAAATGGACATTAAGATCGAAGGCGTAACCGAAGAAATCATGGAGCAAGCGCTGACTCAAGCCTTTGCTGCGCGTATGACTATTCTTGAGCAAATGAATCAAGTGATTGCCACTTCACGCACTGAGTTGTCAGCCAATGCGCCGACTATGATTGCGATGAAGATTGATTCAGACAAGATTCGTGACGTGATCGGTAAAGGTGGTGCAACCATCCGCGCGATCTGTGAAGAAACTGAAGCATCGATTGATATCGAAGACGATGGCTCGATCAAAATCTTTGGTTCAACCAAAGAAGCAGCAGAAGCAGCTCGCGAGCGCGTTCTCAGCATCACTGCTGAAGCTGAAATCGGTAAGATCTACCACGGTAAAGTTGAGCGTATTGTCGACTTTGGTGCGTTTGTAAACATCCTGCCAGGTAAAGATGGTTTAGTGCACATTTCAATGTTGAGCGATGCTCGCGTTGAGAAAGTGACTGACATCCTGACTGAAGGCGAGATGATTGACGTACTGGTACTGGACGTGGATAACCGTGGCCGTATCAAGCTGTCAATTAAAGATGTTGCTGCAGCGAAAGCTGAGTTAGCAGGAAAAACAGAGTAAGGTTTAACTTTACTGTGTTGAAAAAAGCCGCCTCGTGCGGCTTTTTTTATGCCTGAGTTTTACCTAAGTGCAGTGCCCGTTCGCGCTTTGTCGAGCGTGCCGTTGTCATCTAAGTACAGTTTGACCATTTAAGTCGGGCTTGAGCGGTGACCTCAAGCGCTCGAACAGGTTAAACTGCGCCTTTAATTTTTAATCACTCAGGATCGCAGGACCTTAATATCTATTAAGGGCGATTTTGTTACATTTGATCATGATTGAGGGCAAGTTTTATGGGTGTTTCTACACCAACATTGGTGACTTTTGCGGTGTATATCGCGCTGATGCTGGGCATTGGTTTTTGGGCGTGGCGCTCCACCAATAACTTTTCTGACTATATTCTCGGTGGCCGCAGTTTAGGTAGCTTTGTGACCGCGATGTCAGCCGGTGCCTCGGATATGAGCGGCTGGTTACTGATGGGGTTACCGGGCGCTATTTTTGTTGCCGGTTTATCAGAGAGCTGGATTGCTATTGGTTTGGTGACGGGTGCTTGGTTGAACTGGTTGTTTGTTGCCGGACGCTTGCGTGTGCATACCGAGTTTAATAACAACGCTTTAACCTTGCCGGATTACTTTACCCACCGTTTTGAAGATAACAGCCGGATTTTACGCATTATCTCGGCAGCGATTATCTTGGTATTTTTCACCTTGTACTGTGCCTCTGGTGTGGTGGCGGCTGCGCGTTTGTTTGAAAGTACCTTTGATTTAGACTACGGCGTCGCGCTGTGGGTGGGTGCTGCGGCGACTGTACTTTATGTGTTTATTGGTGGTTTTTTAGCGGTCAGTTGGACGGATACAGTGCAAGCCACTTTGATGATTTTTGCGCTGCTGATTACGCCGATTTTTGTCATCTTAGCTTTAGGTGATATGAGCGAAGCACTGGCGACCATTGAGCAGGTCAAACCCACTGCCTTTAATATGTTGCATGGCCTGTCCTTTATGGCGATTGTTTCGCTGTTGGGTTGGGGCTTAGGTTACTTTGGCCAGCCGCATATTCTAGTGCGCTTTATGGCGGCTAAATCATCGTCCAGTATTCCGAATGCGCGTCGCATCAGTATCGCCTGGATGATCATTACTTTAGCCGGTGCCGTGGCTGTGGGTTTCTTTGGTATTGCCTATTTTGCTCAGCATCCTGAATTAGCTGCAGCCGTGGATGGCAATAGCGAGCGGGTCTTTATGGAATTGGCTAAGTTGCTATTTAATCCATGGATTGCGGGTATTATTTTAGCGGGTGTCCTAGCTGCTGTGATGAGTACGCTCAGCTGTCAGTTATTAGTCAGTTCCAGTGCTTTGACTGAAGATTTTTACAAAGGCTTTTTGCGGAAAAATGCTTCACAGCAAGAGTTGGTTTGGGTCGGTCGTTTGATGGTGTTAACCATTGCCTTGCTCGCGATTTACTTGGCTTCGGATCAAAACAGTAAAGTGTTGGACTTGGTGTCTTATGCTTGGGCTGGTTTTGGTGCCGCTTTTGGCCCTGTGGTACTGCTGTCAGTGACATGGCGCGGTATGACGCGCAATGGTGCTTTAGCCGGTATGGTGGTGGGGGCGCTGACTGTAGTGCTGTGGAAGCAGTACAGTGGTATTGATCTGTATGAGATTATTCCAGGCTTTGCTTTTGCTACTGTCGCCATTTATGTGGTGAGTATTTTGGGTAAAGGTCCAACGACGGGCATGACCACGCGTTTTGCGCAGGCTGATAAAGCCTTTCGTGATGAAAATAACTAATCACTCAATATGATGTTTGGCACACTAAACTGTGCCAAACCAAGGAGCGCAGATGCAAGAGCTACTCGCATGGTTATTACCGGCTGATCTGCCCCTGTGGGCCGCTCTAACTTTAATTGCTACTGCTTGCTTAACCTCAGCCATGACGGCAGCACTGGGCATTGGTGGTGGTGTGTTGTTACTGGCGGTACTTAGCATGTTGTTGCCGCCTGCAGCGGTGATTCCTTTGCACGGTTTAGTGCAGTTGGGCTCCAATGCTAATCGTGCAGTGTTTACAGCTAAGCATATTCACTGGCCATCGCTGTATTGGTTTATTCCAGGCGTAGTGCTTGGGGCGCTGTTAGCCAGTCTGTTGTTGGTTGAACTCCCATCTTGGTTACTGCAACTGAGCATCGCGAGCTTTATTTTAATCCTCTGTTGGGGGCCACCGGTGCCGCAGTTTGCTACCCGTGCGCTGGGTACCTTTGTCACGGGTACGCTGACCACCTTGCTCAGCCATTTTGTCGGTGCGACGGGGCCTTTGGTGGCGGCATTTATTAAGCAGCAACAGCAAGGACAACGGCAAACCACAGTGGCAACCTTTTCTGCTGCCATGACTTTGCAGCATGCGCCCAAAGTGCTGGTCTACAGTGTGGCGGGTTTTGTGTTTTCTGAGTGGCTGGCATTGGCTTTAGCTATGATTTTGGCTGGCGTGTTGGGCACTAAGCTGGGCCTAAAAGTCCTCAACAAAACTTCAGATCAGCGCTTTGCGCAAATGTTTAATATTTTACTGACGCTCTTGGCGCTGCGTTTAATTTGGCAGGCCTTAAGTAGCTGAGATGAATGATCGGTCACTGCGAACTTGGCGACTGTGCTGGCCTCGCGCGCTATACTGTGCCGCAGTTTTATAAGTGAATGTGGTCTTCTACAACAGGACTGATACAGCATCAGTGCTGCACCTATTATTGATTAAAGGATGCATATGTTAACTATTTCAGCTCAATCATTGGTTTTGGCGAGCGCTACTGTGCTGTATTTGGTGGGTGTTGGTGGCTGGCTATTAAAACGCAGTGCCAATAAAAACGATGCACGCCTCTCGCAGCCCTTTATTACGATGCTGCAGGTTGCGCTTATTTCTGGAGTTGTATTTTCTCTGGCTTCAGTACCCAGTTACGTTGCGCGTATCGTTAACTCTGATGTGCTGCCCTTTATTATGCCTTATACCCCAGTCTTGTTTGTGGTCAGTTTTGTGGTGTTTTTAAACAAATTAGAATCCTCGCGCAGTGGTAAATATCAAGCGGGTGTGGCTTTGTGGTTAGCCGCATCGGTGACTGCAGCCTTAATGATTGCGCAGATTGTTCAACGCGCATTGATGTAATAGGCGCATGTGCCATCCTCCTCAGTCCAGCACACAGGCAGCTCCACTTTGAATAAAATAATCATCATCACCGCATTAGCGCTATTAGTTTTGTTCTTTAAGGTTAAAAGAGTGCGCATTGTGCTGTATTTAGCTGCGCTGGCCATGATGATTGGCGCATTATTTGGCCCGCCTAAATATCTGGTGATGCAAGGCTATGAGTTTGATTTGCCCATCGCTGGAGAGGGCTATAGCGCACCTTTTAATTTTGCTTGGGATTTGCATGCGCTCGATCCGGTGAGCGCTAAGCGCGCGACGCTGGGGTTGTACCGCATTGATACCAAGACATTTTTAAAAATGGATGCTGAGGAAATCGATCCTAATGCGCAGCCCATTTTAGCGCAGGCTGCGTTACCTTTTTACTTGCCTGGTAATGGCACCATGCTGCATATGTGGTGGTGGATTTTCCCTGCGGTATTTATCGGCTATTGGCTGATACGTAAGTTGATGTTGCTGTATGCCCGCTTGATTAAAGCCCCTAGTTTAAAGCAGGCTTTAGCGCAGGCGCGAGCACTGGATACTGTGCTGGCCTATGAGCAAGTACTCAATCGCTGTGATCAACGCCGCTGGTGGAAACCGCGCGCTATTATGCAACAGACGCACGAGGCGCGTGATGCGGTATTTGAGCGTTATCAGCAGCGGATTCACTTGCTGGAACAAGCCAATAACTTAGCAGTGGCGAATGCACAGTCGCAAGAGCAAGAAAAGGCTAGCCAGCCATTAGCGTCTGGCAGTATGTATAGGGTGTTGCAATACGCCTTGCAGCAGCGCCAACTGAGCGGCCAGAGTGCATTGCCCATTGATGTGCGTTTGAATAAAAATTGGTGGGCGAATATTAATAAGAAGCCCGTCGAAAAACCGAGTATTGCTGAACTCGAGTCACTGCAATTAACTCATATTGCATCTTTGTGGCGCAGTCATATCACTGAGCAAGTCAGCCTGGACCAGTTGCGTGATGCTTATCGTGTGGATGGAAAAACGTTTACAGCCTTGCTCAAACAGTTAGTAAGTAAGGCTGAGGTTCCACCTGTACATGAGTCCACTCAGCATTTTTTACAGTATGTTGTTGAGTCTTTGGCTGCACAAAGGATCACTGACTCTGTGAGGTCGGAGTATGTTGAATATATTGTTCAGCAGTATTTTACAGAGCATGTTTTTGCTGCAGTGCGTGCCGATCGTAATGCGAAAAGCTACCAGCGCTCCTTTGAATATGATTTATCAGGTTCAGTTGCCAAAGTATTATCAATGTTCTTTCCTGATGAGACTTTAGATCCAAGTGGCCAGCCGTTGTTTAGTAAAGTTGGATCAGGATCAGTAGCGCCTTGTGTGTTTAATATAGATTTATACTTAGAGGGTCGCCGTCTTCATGGTTGGCCATTGGTCACTGCTAAGGTTGCAGTTGAGTTGCAAGGTGAAACTATATGGGCGCGCAGCCAGTTGCCAAGTGCTGACAGTAAAAATGTGAAAAGCAAGAGTGATGCTATTGGTAATTTGGATGCCACTGCTATTGTTGGTGCGGCATTTGCGCCGCCGCGTGCCCTAGAATTGTCAGCGGTCAGTCGTGCCGCAAGTCTAGGCTCGGACTCTTTGCACAAATTGCTCAAGGAGTTGGATGATGCAGCAAAAGAGTTGGTCAAAGGCAATGCGGAAGATATTGCCTTGGATGCGCTGTCGGAGTTCTGGCGTGGAGAGGGAGGCGCTGCGCTGATGCAGTTTGATGCAGTGCTGCAGGCAAGTATTGAAGCAAATTATACGCAAACCATAGAGGTTATGGCAGAGCTAGCAGCGAGTGGTTTCAGCTTTTTGGGAGGAGATGATTGATGCGCCACACAACGTTAGTGCTGCTGTTGTTGCTTGCCAGTTCCAGTGCGCAAGCATCAGGCTGGGGAAGTAAACTGGGTGAAGCCATGGGCGATCTGTCGATTATTGACGGTTGGAGTTGGCTGCGCACACTGAATGGAGTGACGCGTATTGAGCCAGAAACCATCCGCGCGGCGCGTCTTGAATATATCGCTCAGACTGAATCCGGTGCGCGCATCCCAGTGCGTGCTCGGCCCAATACGCAAGCGACCATGATCAGCCCGCTGGACTCAGGCACAGTGGTGCGTGTATTAGCTAAAGATCCATTTTCTCGCTGGTATGAAGTTGAGTTGGCGGGTGGTCGAGTAGGCTATATTGAAAAAAGCTTTCTCGTACCTGCTGCACAGTAATGAAGAATGGTATTGAATTAAAAACACTAAGTTAAACAGTGCCAAATCAAGGTCTGGAGCAGTGCAAGGGCTCGATCATGCCGCTAAAATAGAGCGGTGGTATACTCCACGATTTGGTTTAATCATGTGTTACAGCAGCCTGCTACTGTACCTGTATTCGAAAGAGTATCAGTATGTTATCGAGCATTACTCAACACTACCGTATT
>JAAZCO010000408.1 GCA_012513235.1 Gammaproteobacteria bacterium | reverse complement strand
TTATGAATACGACGTTGATCGCGCCAATTGCGCCAGCGTTTAAACATAGTGAATCTGCACTTTAATTTATCCTTAACACCCAATTTCACTGCTTAAATAAAAGGCCCAAGCCGCGTAATCCAAGCCTGCTTGGAGCGTAATGCCGACCATAGCGCATCGGTGCCGAGTAGCGTAATCAACAGACCAAGGCTGACACGCATCAGCACACCGACCACGCCAAAAAATATGGCATAGATACCGATCGCAATTAAAAACACCCCAAAGAGCCCTGACAACACTCGATAAATGGGGCCACGGTAGTAGCGGTTTATATCGTGGTCTTGCGCCATGCTCTCACCTCGCTCTTTCAATACTTGCCATACTAACGCCATAACGCACACATACTAGGTGTCGATGCCGCTGCAAACACTCGATATGAACGACTTACAGCTAAAACAACGAGCTGGCACGCTGCGTTGAATCAACAGTATGCACCCTAGCTTGCGTGCTGATGAGCAGCCTAACCTATAAAATGCTCGGCTTCTTCGGTAGTCTGCGCAGCACATGATGCAGCAGAGCGAGTATAGGGCTCTTGCGCACAACACTGACAACTCAGAGGAGAGTTAATATGAGCGACGATCTCTACCAAAAAGGCATCCAGAAAATTCAAGAACTGACCGCCTAGCCAGATGACAACCCCACCGGCTTTATGAATATCGGTGCGGACTTTCAAGATATCGCCCCAGATTTACGCAAGTATGTGGTTGAGTTCGCCTTTGGCGGTATTTATTCACGCCCAGGCTTGGATAATAAGCAAAAAGTTTTAACCACCATCACAGCCCTGGTCGCCCAAGGCAAACCACAAATCGGTATGCATATTAAGACTGGTCTAACGGTAGGTTTAACCCCCGAAGAAATCGTTGGCTGCATTATGCATTTGATTCCTTACACAGGCTTTCCCAGCGTACTCAATGCGTTGACCGTAGCCAAAGAGATCTTCCAAGAACAAGGCATTAAGGTTGATACCTCAGCCTTTGACTAATGCATAACCGCGCAGTGCTTTTTAGTGCTGCGCGACTGGTCTCACACCTATTACCACTGCCTACCCTGCCATATATCTTAATGGCCCTAGCTTAATTTGCTGATTAGCTTACTATGCGCCACCGCCAATCTTTCAGCTCAATACACTAGGCTTATATGTCAGCAAACGCACTGTATACCGACCTTTCAGGCTATTACGATTTAATGTGCGCAGATATCGATTATCCTGCGCAAAGTCACGCGATTCGTCGCCTGCACCAGATTTTTGGTAATGCCGGAAAAACGCACCTGGATCTTGCCTGTGGCACCGGTCCCCATGTGCGTCATTTTTTAGATTTTGGTTATCAAAGCAGTGGCTTAGATATCAATCAGCCGATGCTGGATATTGCCCAAGTGCGCTGCCCTGAAGCGCAATTTTCGATGCAGGACATGGCTGATTTCACTCTGGAGACACCGGTCGATCTCATCACCTGTTTTTTGTACTCCACCCATTACAACGCCAGCATAGATAAGCTTCAAGAATGCATTGCCAGCGTGCATCGTGCGCTCAATACCGAAGGCATATTTTGCTTTAATGCGGTGGATAAAAACAAAATCGATAACAGCTTATTTGCCAAGCACTCAGTGCAGCAGGCTGATGACCTATTTACCTTTAGTTCTGGCTGGCATTACTCGGGCGAAGGGGCGCAGCAGTCACTCAAAGTTAGTATTGCAAAAACCAATGCGCACGACAGCCAGATTTGGCACGACGAACACCCGATGGTGGCGTTTAATTTTACGGAGTTACAAGACGCACTAAAGCCCTACTTTGAAGTACATATCTTTGAGCATGACTACGAAAAAATCATGCCGTGGGAGCAAAGTTCAGGCAATGCCATTTTTGTTTGTGTCAAGATGGAGCCTGACGTTTCTACTAGCTGATGACCACAGTGCAAGCACAGCCCAAGCAGTCTACACTTGAGCCTAGATTGCGGTGATATATCGCTCAATTCTCAAGCTACCTGCATGCGCATGATGGCTCGAAGCCTACAATTTCAACCTAGATTAATTGCTCCTATACCTCCCAACACAGGAAGACCCATTATGGAAAGCGTCGTTGTTGTCACAGGAATTCTAGCTGTTCTTATCATTATCACCCTAATGAAAACAGTCAAAATCGTTCCCCAAGCCGAGGTTCAGGTGATTGAGCGCTTAGGCCGCTTCCATCGTGTACTGAGTGGCGGTCTGAATATTGTTGTGCCTTTTGTTGACCAAGTGCGCACGCGTTACAACACTCAAGAACAACTGATCGATATCCCATCACAGCAAGTGATCACCTCCGATAACGTACAAATCACTATTGATGGCGTGGTCTTTTTACGTATTAATGATGCGCAAAAAGCCACCTACGAAATTAAAGACCTACACCGCTCCATTTCACAACTTGCGCAAACCACGCTAC
This sequence comes from Gammaproteobacteria bacterium, assembly GCA_012513235.1. Classification (GTDB taxonomy): domain Bacteria; phylum Pseudomonadota; class Gammaproteobacteria; order Pseudomonadales; family Pseudomonadaceae; genus Denitrificimonas. The sequence continues at coordinate 4,571 of JAAZCO010000408.1, read as the reverse complement.
GTTCCGAGATCGGTAAAATGGAGTTGGACAGCACACTCTCCAGTCGCGATGAAATGAACCAAGCCTTACTCAGCGCGCTCGATGCGGCATCTGGCGGTTGGGGTGCCAAAGTGACGCGCGTGGAAATCAGTGATATCTCTGTGTCGGCCAATGTGCAACAAGCGATGGAGTTGCAACTGCAAGCCACTCGCGAGCGTCGCGCCATCGAAACCAAAGCTGAAGCAGACAAAAACGCGACCATTTATAAAGCCGAAGGCGATCGTGCTCAGGCATTTATGCAGGCAGAAGCGATGGAGCGTATGGCTGAAGCGAAGAAAAAAGAAGCGGTACTGCTCGCCGAAGCAGGTCAACAAGAAGAAGTACTGATGGCCTCAGGTCAAAAGCAGGCGCTGGAGTTAATTGCCGAAGGCTTACGTGAAAACCCGCAAGCGGGTGAATTTATTCTGGCTAAAGGACGTATCGCCGCATGGGAAGGCATTGCCGCCAGCGACAGTCAGAACAAAATTATTGTGCCGTATGAAGCCGCACAGTTGGTGGGTAGCTTGGCACTACTGACCGATATGGTCGGCAAGAAAAAAGACGTCTAAAGCATACAAATCAACTGGGTGCAGCACCCAGTTGCATCAGGAGATCCGCATGTTAGAGCAATCTTTTATTTGGTGGGTGCTGGTCACGCTGGGCATCATTTTGGTCATTGCTGAGCTTTTTATCGGGGCGTTTGTTGTCTTGTGGTTTGGGATTGGCGCGATTCTCGCAGGCTGTTTAACCTTGCTGATTCCCAACCTTAATTTAGGTCTGCAGCTTTTATTTTCCGTATTGGTCGGCGGCATGTTGATGCTCACTTTGCGTAAACGCTATACCACATCCGGTAATGCACAGCCCGAGGCGATGCACACCTTTAGCGCCACTCAAGGTCGCTTACATATCAGCAACAGTGGCGCAGTCTCGGTGTTTGCCAATGGCACATTTTGGAGTATTCAAAATCTGCATAGCCTGCAACCTGAACAACAGATTGAAGGCGCTTTAGTAAGCATCATTGACTTCAAAAACAATCAAGCTGTGTTGGCGCAAGAATCATCTGACGCCAAGCCAAGCAATTGATATCAGCGGCGGCGCGACGCACTGAGTATCAGCCGTAAAATCTGCACGCATTGATACAAACCCAGCAGCAAACAGGCCAACGCCATCAAGGGTAACAACAGCACCCAGCAGGCAATATAGATTTTTATACCATGGGGACTGGTGGTGTTGGCATAAACAAATAGATTCAACGCACCAAAAATCAGCACCAGCAAGCACACCACCAGGGCAACCACTGCGACTGTGGTTAATAGAATATTCACCATGCCTTCCATCGTGTTTTTATCAGGCGTTGCATATTGTGTTAGATGTCCTGAGAAAATCGCGCCAACTCTCGTAAAGTTTGCAAATCGTACGGCAATTGTAGCGCATGCTCAGCCCGAGCAAGTGCCATGCGCGAATGCTGTTGTGCCGCATGACTCATCGCCACATCACCCACGTATGTCAGCGATTCCAGCGCTTTTTGTAAGCGCCCAGCAACTTCTATGGCGCCAGCACCGTCACGTGCAATGGCAGTGAAGGCGTCATCAAACATATCCCGTATCGATAGTTCTGGCACCTCAACACGATCATAGTCAGCAACGCGCATGTCGCTGTCTTTAATCGGTGCACACCACAAAGCAAACAGCCGGACAAAAACACCCAAGATATAGATTGCCGTGCCCGGATCATTCACTGCCGGCGATAGCGCTCGTCCAGCAATTTCAGACAGGACGATCAAACCAAAACGCGGATCGTCTTCAAAAACTCGATCATCGCCAGTCATAAAAGCCTTGGCCAGCTGACTGATATCAACCTCAACCTTTTGACCCTCATCAGGGGTGATAAACGCCAGAGCCCGTCCTGGCGCAGAAAATGTGCCTGGCAACGCAGTCAAAGTGATGCGTATTTTTAGTTTTTTTGCATAGGCTTGCAGATCGCCCATATTGATCTGCTGCACATAGCCAACCGAGGCTCCATATACATTCTGGCTGTGATAGGTCGGCTCGCGCCCTGCTGCAATGCCGCCTAAAGTGGGAGCGCATTTTCTACGTTTAAATGCAGCAGCCGTCGCTGCCTCAACCTTATCGATAGTGCCTTTAAGACGCCCCAGCCGAGCGATACGATCCACCCAGCGCACAAAAGTCACAATGACCATGGTGAGAACAAGCAAGGTTAAAACAAAGAGTGCAAAACGACCGACAGTATCGTAATAACCATTTTCCATCGCAATCAGCGCAACAACACTGTAGATAAAAGCACCAATAAAGGTGGATAAGGCATTTTGAGATACATCATCAGCGATCACCAACGAAAACGAGCGCGGTGTGGCGTTATTACTCGCAGACGCATAAGCAGCAACCATCGAGCCCACGGCAAAGGTGCCTATCATCAACATGCTGCCAGAAAGAATTGTCAGCAACGTTTTTACAGACTCTTCAGTCACCTTCGGTACAAATTGCGCCGCTTGCTCAATATCCAATACCTTCACACATAGGACTATGACGGCAGATAACATCGACACTACCAGCGGTTTAACCCACAAGCGCTCACGCAAACGATGTATGAAAAATCTAAAGTGATCACCCAATGCTTATTCCTCGATAATGGCTAAAGGCTGACCGCTCAAGCGGATACCCCAAACAGTGCTCCCACTCCAGCCGTCAGTGCCATGGCTAAAGCGCCCCAAAATATAACTCTCACAGTCGCCACGAAAATCGGCGCGCCGCCTGCTTGAGCAGACAACATACCCAGCAACGCCAGAAACACCAGCGCACTGGCAGGAATAGCCCACATCAGTGCACTCACAGGAAATAAGATCACGACCAGCAGTGGCAATGCCGCACCGACAACAAACGAGCCAGCCGAAGCAAACGCTGCTTGCACAGGCTGGGCGGTGAGCGTTTCAGACATACCCAACTCATCCCGCGCATGTGCGCCCAGTGCATCATGGCGCATCAACTGGGTAGCGACTTCGGCAGCCAACTGCGACTCAAGGCCTCGCTGAATATAAATATCAGTCAATTCTTTGTGCTCACCCTGCGGATCGGCCTTCAACTCTTTGCTCTCACGCGCAAGATCCGAACGCTCCGTATCTGACTGTGAACTGACCGACACGTACTCCCCCGCGGCCATCGACATTGCGCCGGCCACCAAAGCAGCAACACCGGCAACCAAGATACCTTTGGCATCAGCACCAGCGGCACTCACGCCTAACACTAAGCTGGCAATCGAGACGATGCCGTCATTGGCACCCAATACCGCGGCACGCAGCCAACCAATACGTGATGCGCTATGCCGTTCTGAATGCTGCATGTGCGGTTCCTTTTCAAGCTAGAAGGTTAAGAGCATCTTTCAGTGCTGGCGCATACTGCTGTTATCTGAGATTAACCCAAGCGTGGCAGCTGTGCATACAGTTGCTCAATCACTTCTTTACTGTATTTTCGCTCGAGCTTGCGCACTAAAAAATGCCCTCGGGCCATATCCTGAAAGTGATCAATAAATATCGTATTAATAATCACCCCACTAACCGCACCTAAGGCGGGTATCGCTTGTGCTGCAGCTTTTTCGGTAATCTGAATACCAAAACGCTCAGCCACTTTAGCAATAAACTTAATTAACAATGGTGCACTTTCATCGCTTAACGTTTTCCCGACAATAAACTCTGACGCATCCGCCACGGATTTAGCTAAGGCTGCGCGCACCGCGTAATAGCCGCTTTCAGTACCATCATCAGCATCACTGCGCCCACCTAAAGCAAACACTTCTAAACAGGCTAATTTAGTATCAATGGCTGAAATAGACTCGCCTTGATTGCGTGCAATATCAGCAATCGAGCGCAACATAATCGAAGTAGAAATCGGCAGCTCAACGGCTAATGCAGCAATGCCAAAAAAACCACCCACACCACCACTGACAGCAGCGCCGAGCTTGTGCCAAATATTAGATGAGGCTTCACCGGGAATATCTTGCATAGTAAAAATAGCCGCGTCCGAGGCTTTTAATAACGCGACCTGAGTGACTTCACCGATTTTTTTATTCCAGTTTTTGGGCAGTAAATCCAAGCCTTTTTCGATAGGTATCCCAATAAAGCTAGTGACCTTGGCGGCCAAGCCTGGGTTTTCTAACAGGTTTTTTGCCACCTGCAACTGCTTACGATCATCGTCGGTCAAGATCACGCTCATGCTTTGACTCCAATGCTGCGGGTAGAGATATCAGTTAAGGCAGCGCATGCAGCCTTAAAGTTGCAAGCCCATCAGTCCATGCGCCAGCACCACTAACGCAGTAACCCGCAAACGTAAGGCTAAATAATACTCAGGGCGCGGTATTGCATCCATCACCCGCCATTCGAGCAGATACAGGGCAATAAAGCTCAGCGCCATAATAAGTAACACCAGCACAGGCCCGGCGAGTAGAAATGCAAACCAAGCTGCCAAGGTGATGAGATTAGTCGCCAAGGCAATACGCTTGACCTGAGCGCTGGCATTCACCACCTGCCCCCATAAGGTGCC
>JAAZCO010000407.1 GCA_012513235.1 Gammaproteobacteria bacterium | reverse complement strand
TACTACGAACTGGGTTGGGGCGGTTGGTGGTTCTGGGATCCGGTAGAAAACGCATCCTTTATGCCATGGTTGCTGGGTACTGCTTTGATTCACTCCTTGGCAGTGACAGAAAAGCGTGGCGTGTTTAAAAACTGGACAGTGCTACTCGCTATTGCTGCTTTCTCACTCAGCTTGCTGGGCACCTTCTTGGTGCGTTCAGGCGTATTGACCTCTGTGCATGCGTTTGCCGCTGACCCTGAGCGCGGTATCTTTATTTTAGTATTCTTGTTGGTGGTCGTAGGGGCGTCGCTGACACTCTTTGTGTTGCGCGCTCCAGGGGTTAAAAGTAAGGTTGGCTTTACCTTCTGGTCGAAAGAAACCTTGTTGTTAATCAACAATATTATTCTGGTCGTAGCGACCGCAATGGTCTTGTTGGGCACTTTGTATCCATTGGTCTTGGACTCATTAACCGGTGCAAAACTGTCAGTTGGCCCTCCATACTTTAATGCGTTGTTTGTACCTTTAATGGGTATTTTGATGTTAGCCATGGGTGTTGGTGTACTGACGCGCTGGAAAAACACACCGACGCAATGGCTGATCAAAATGGTTGCACCTATCTTGATCGCTAGTGCGGTCATCGCTGGAGTGGGCAGCCTGTTGTACCGTGATTTCAATATCGCAGTCTTGGGTCTGTTCTTCTTGTGTGCCTGGGTCTTGTTGGCGAGTCTGCGCGACATTATGGATAAAACGCGTCACAAAGGCTTGTTGCGTGGTATGCGTTCACTGACCCGTAGCTACTGGGGTATGCAGTTGGGCCACTTAGGTATGGTGTTGATGGCTGTGGGTGTGGTGTTGGTCAGCCAGTACAGCGATGAGCGTGACTTGAAAATGGCACCGGGCGATTCATTAGAAATGGCCGGTTACCGCTTCCAGTTTGAAGGTGCTAAGCACTACGAAGGTCCTAACTTTATTTCTGATATGGGCAGCGTGCGTATTTTTGAAGGTGAGCGTGAAATTGCGCTATTGCACCCAGAAAAACGTTTGTATGTTGTCCAGCAAATGCCCATGACGGAAGCAGGTATCAGTGCAGGCTTTACCCGTGACTTATATGTGGCAATGGGTGAACCACTGGACAATGGTGCTTGGGCCATTCGTGTGCATATCAAACCTTATGTGCGTTGGATTTGGTTAGGTGCGTTCTTAACTGCATTTGGTGGTGTACTGTCAGCGATGGATCGACGTTACCGTGTCAAAGTCACTAAAAAAGTAAAAGATGCCTTAACCACTGACAAAGGACAAACAGCCCATGTCTAGAACACGTTTATTAGCAGCCATAGGTGTGCTGGTGGGTGTAGGGCTGTTTGCTGCTATGGCAATGTTTGGGATCAATAATGACCCTAGCGAATTGCCTTCAGCCTTGATTGGTAAGCCTTTTCCAGAGTTCAGCACAGGTTCAGTCGATGAGGGCGATACAGTTATCACTCGCGCTGATTTGCTGGGTCGCCCAGCCTTAGTTAACGTCTGGGCGACTTGGTGTATTTCTTGCAAAGTTGAGCATCCGGTACTCAATGACTTAGCTAAGCAAGGCGTGGTCATTCACGGTATTAACTATAAAGATGAGAAACCAGCAGCGCAGCGTTGGCTGAATGATTTTCTCAATCCATATCAGTTGAATATCAGTGACCCTAAAGGCACGCTTGGTTTTGATCTGGGTGTTTATGGTGCGCCTGAGACCTTTATGATCGATAAAAAAGGTATCGTGCGTCATAAGTTTGTTGGAGTGGTTGATAAACAAGTCTGGCGTGAAAGATTAGCGCCGATTTATCAGGAGTTACTCAACGAATGAAACGCATTTTCTACGCTTTAGTCCTGACTTTGGCCAGTTTTGGTACTGCGCAGGCTGCTATTGATACCTATGACTTTACCAATCAAGCCGAGCGCGCTCGTTATCGTGTGCTGGTTGAAGAATTACGCTGCCCTAAGTGCCAAAACCAGAATATTGCTGACTCAGATTCGCCTATCGCTATGGATATGCGTGATGAGATCTTTAAAAAGCTGGAGCAAGGCGAGAGCGATGAGCAAATCATTGGTTTTTTAGTGGATCGTTACGGCGATTTTGTGCGCTATAAGCCACCGGTGAATAGCCGCACTATGATTCTGTGGTATGGCCCCGCAGGTTTATTGATCTTTGGTTTCTTAATGGTTGCGTTGATTGTCTATCGTCGCCGTCGTGATGAGCGTACAGCGACCGAGCAACACTTATCAGGTGATGAGCAAAGTCGTTTGTCAGACATTCTTAAGCAATATAAGTAGGATATTTCATCGTTATGACACAGTTTTGGATTTACTCAGTGCTATTGCTGTTGGTAGCGCTACTGTTATTGCTGGTGCCGGTTCTGCGTATTCGTAAGGATCAAACCGAAGAAGACCGTACCGCACTCAATATTGCCTTGTATGAAGAGCATATTGCTGAGCTTGAAGCACAGCATGCAAGCGGTGCTTTATCGGCTGAGCAACTTGCAGAAGGGCGCCTAGAGGCCGACCGTGAGTTGTTGGATGATACGGATGTGGGCCGTCCCAAGCAAAGTGCCAACTTAGGCAGCGCTTTGCCTTTAATCGCTGCATTGTTGGTGCCGCTAGTGGGTTTGGGCTTGTACTTTCACTGGGGCTCGAGTGATAAAGTTGCTTTGACCTTAAGCTTAAAAGAACAGCCTAAAACCGCTGAAGAAATGATCACTCGTCTTGAGGAAACTGTACGCCTACAGCCCGACTCGGTGGATGCTTGGTATTTCTTAGCACGGACTTATATGGGTGAACAGCGACCTAAAGAAGCCGCTAATGCCTATGAAAAAACTATTGAAATGGTGGGGCGTCAGCCTGATTTACTTGGGCAATTGGCCCAGGCGCTTTACTTTGCAAATGGCAGTCAGTGGAGTCCTCAGCTGCAAGACCTAGTGGATGAGGCTCTAGCTCAAGATCCCAACGAAGCGACCAGTTTAGGTTTGGTGGGTATTGCTGCTTTTGAAGCGCAGCGCTTTCAAGATGCGATTGATGCGTGGACACTACTGCTCAAGAGTATCGATCCGCAAGATCCATCCTATGCGGCAATTGAAACGGGTATTGAGCGTGCGCGTAGCAGTTTAGGCAATAATCCGCAGTCGTCTGCCACACCAACACAGGCGCCGGCAACGGATGCTGCTAGCGACACTGATTACCAGTTAGCGATTGATGTGGCTATCAGTGATGAGCTTGCAGGTCAGGTTGCAGCGACGGATACCGTCTATGTGTTTGCTCGTGCAGCAGAAGGCCCACCCATGCCTATAGCAGCTAAGCGTTTAACTGTGGCAGATTTGCCTGCGCGTATTGTGTTAACTGATGCGGACTCCTTGTTGCCTCAGTTAAAATTATCCAGCGTTGGTCAACTGAAGTTGCAAGTCAGTGTGTCCAATACTGATAATGCGATGGATGCGCAGTGGAGTAGTTTACCGGTTGTGGTCGATGCAACAGTTGCAGACGCTACACATGCGTTAGTGGTTGATCAAAGAAAATAAAGAGTATAGCTCACTGTAAAAAAGCCGCTGATTATGTATAAGTCAGTGGCTTTTTTGTGTCGAGCTTACAGTGTTGCGTTATATGTTACTCGTAATCAATAGCAGTAATATAAAACTGTTTCTGACCGCTAGGTGTCAGCAGCACCACTTCGGCATCGAGTGACTTACCCAGTAAAGCACGAGCGAGCGGAGCGTCAATACTTATATATTGTCTGTGCATGTCCAGTTCGTCCGCGCCCACAATACGATAGCGTGATTCCTCGCCTTCTTCGTTCTCTAGGGTTACCCAAGCAGCAAAGTAAACTTTGTCTAAATCTATTGGGCGCTCGTCAATCACTTTAAGCTTTTCTAAGCGTTTAGTTAAAAAGCGTACGCGACTGTCGATTTCTCGTAACATTTTCTTGCCGTAGGTGTATTCAGCATTTTCAGATCGGTCGCCTTGTGCTGCTGCTTCGCTGACGCTTTGTGTGACTTGTGGGCGTTTTACGTGCCAGAGTTCATGTAACTCAGCACGCATGCGCGCTTCACCAGCGGGAGTGATTAGGGGAGTGCCCTGTGCGCGGGGTGGACGATAACGACTCAATTGATCCTCCTAAACTGTAAGACTGAATTATGGGTTAGTTGCCACGCAAAATCTGCAGCGGACT
>JAAZCO010000406.1 GCA_012513235.1 Gammaproteobacteria bacterium | reverse complement strand
GGTTTTTGGCTTATGCTCGGCTTGGCCTTGAAAGCTAAATAACTGCGCCTGTTGTTGCAGGGCCGCCCATTGAAAATACTCGCGCCATAACAGCTCAAAACCAATCCAATAAGTTGAATCATTCGCGCCATGTTGCGCTTCATATGCTTTGAGTTGCTGCCAGAGATAGCGTGGCGATAGATTGCCCAGCGCTAAAAAAGGACTGAATTTAGTTGAGCTGGCCCAGCCGTCGAGCTGGTTACGCGTGAGTTTATAATTGCTCGGTGCTGTGCTGGCAAAGTACTCGTACACATGAGCCATGGCGTGGTGCTCACCGCCCTTGAAAGGATTGTCCGCTGTGGTTTTTGTCAGGTATTTTTGCGCAAAGTCTTGCAGGCTTAAACCCTGTGAATAGGGCACTTGGATCGGCTGCGGCAGTGTGCTTAGCGTGTCACCGACAGGCTGTACTGCAAACTTAAAGTACTCCACGTGCTTTCTGAAACTGGAAAAGCTATGGAGCCTTTGCGGGGTCAAGTCTAATTGTTCAGGCTTAAACAGCGTGTGGTTCCAAGTAGAAAAACAACGCACTTGTGGCAGGGTTTCTTCGATCATCTGCCAGGTTTTTTGTTCGTACCAGCCTATAGGTTTAGAGCGCACCACTGCATTAATCTGCTGCTCGGCAACAAAGCGGCACACTTCATTAACCGGTTGCCCTTCTAAAATAATCAGGCGATGGCCTAAGGCTTTTAATTGCTGCTCAAGATCAAATAAGGACTGATAGATAAAGCGTAATCGATGTGCACCGATGGCTTTATGTTGATAGTTATTCGGGCCTAAATCGTGGGGATTAATCACATAAATAAAAGCAATAGAGGCGTAATGGTTGCAGGCCCAGTTGAGTGCTAGGTTGTCTTGTAAACGCAGATCATCAGTGAACCAGAAAGCGACTTTTTTGGGCATATTTGACATGAATACTGTCCTTGGTCGACTCACATAACACGGAGTGAGCGTGGGTTTATAAGGTGAAACGGGCTGTGTAAGGTGCAGTCACGCTTATGCCTTATTGAATAAGAGCGGTTGCACTCAGAGCCTAGGGTTTATGCTGACTTTGGGTGCTGAGAGCTTTGTGTTTGCAGGCTGATTCATCATGCCTCAGCTAGGTTTTATAATGACTCCACCAGTCGGCGCAACAACTCAATAGTAGGTTCTTGTCTGACTAATGCAGCGCCTTGCCCTGCCCATAATGAAAGGTATTCGGCATTGTTGTGTTTGCCAGCCTGCGCACGCATCGGTTGTGTCATGGCGTTGAGTTGTGGGTAAGGCGGTAAGTCTGGATTATCAAAACGTGCAAAGTCGCGCATGTAATCATTGACTAAGCTGCGCGCTGGTTTGCCTGAAAACAAGCGGGTTAAGCGTGTGGCAGCACTGCGCTTATTTTGGCTCGCATCCAGTAAGGCTTGCTGGTAAGTCTTGTTGATCCCGCATTGATCCGTGGTTAAAAACGCGGTGCCCAGTTGGGCTATTTGCGCGCCGGCGGTTTGTATTGTTTTGATATCCTGACCCGTCATGATGCCGCCAGCGGCAATTAAGGGGATATCAGTACAGGCACGGGTTTGGCTGATCAAGGTTAACAGGCCTAAAGGGTCTGTTGCGCTTTGTGGCAGCCAGCCGCCACGATGCCCACCGGCCTCCATTCCCTGTAAGCACACTGCATCCGCACCCACTGCCGCCCATGCTTGAGCTTCGAGTGGGTGGTTCGCTGTACCAATCACGCGAGTGCCTAACTGCTGCAGACGCTGCACTTGCTCGGCGCTCAAAATACCAAAGGTGAAACTGGCAACAGGAACAGGGTTGTCATAGAGCACTTGCAGTTGTTGTGTAAAGCTATGTGCGGGTCTGTCGGCTAATGCCGCTTTGATGCCCTGCTCTTGATAGAGCTGGCTGAGCCAGTCGGGCATTACAGTAGAAAAGGTGTTGGTGTCAGCTTCTGATAGCACCATGAGATTGACCATAAAAGGACGCTCGGTGAGCGCTTGTATCGCATCAATCTGCGTGTTGATCTCCGCTGGTGCAGTCATGCCGGCAGCGAATGATCCCAAGCCGCCAAAGTTACTGACAGTGGCGACTAGCTCAGCTGTTGTCGCGCCGCCGGCCATTGGAGCTTGGATAATGGGGTAGGTGATTCCCAGCTGCTCTAATAGTGTCGTCATGCTGTATTAATCCGCTGCCAATGCCGCAGCCAACTCTTGGCTGACTTGATCCCAAGCCGCTCCTAAGGTGCGCACCAAGGTTGGGTAACCATCTTCGCTGAGCGGTTGTTCAATCCTAAAGTTTTTGTGTTGCAGCAACTGTCCGTCAGCACCTAGCACTTGCCACTGACCTTGTACTACCGCGTTGCCGTTATAACTGCCCTGAAAGGCATTGATACTAACACGAACTTCGCGCTGCGCTAAACCGGTTTGCAGCGGCTGGCCTTTAGCTGCGATGTGCGCTTGCGGCAGGCTGGCGCTGAGCTGTTGCTGTAGCTGCTGTTGCAATTGCACGCCAATATCTTCGGCCCACAGATGCTGGCGCGCTTGATACACCTCAATATCATTGAGTTGCATAACGATCCCAGGATTATCCAATAAACCTGTGAGGCGAATCGGCGCTACGGCCACCGCTAAGCTGTTGGCATACTGCTGCTGGGGAGCATTGCTGGGCAGCATATAGTGGTTGGTCTGTGCAGTTTTTCCGGCACAACCGGCCAGCATGAGTAAGGCTGCGCCGGCAATCAGTGCGCGCGAACGGATGGCTGTGGCTCGCTGAATCAGTGCAGAAAAACTCATGGTTTAGCCCTCGGTTGTGGGTCTTCGGTTAGCGTTTTATTAAACAGCAGTGCATTGGGTTGATCGCTTAAGGTGCGGATCACTGGTTGCATGTCTTGCATCAGTTTTTCCAGGCGCGATAAGGTTTGCGTCAGTTCGTTATAGCCTTGTGAGTCCGGTGCGAAACCGTTCAAAGTGTCGCGCAGCTGGCGCATGGTGGCATCAACGCTGTTTGGCATTTTGCCGATAGCAGGATCGGCGAGGAGCTGATCCACTGAGGCGGCAATGCTATTGACCTTGTCCATGGTCTGTTGCGTGCTGACCAGTGTCTTATCGAGTGAGGCGATGACCGGCTCGACGTTGAGATTGGTCAGTTTATCCAGCAGGTTTGACACCTTGAGCTCGATTTGGGCAAAACCTGCGGAGATGGTTGGGAACACCTTGACCTCAGCAAAGCTTATCGGCTTAAACGGCTCTGCATCTTTATAGAAGTTCAGGTCGACAAATAATGCGCCGGTTAGTAAGTTGCCGGACTTCAGGGTGGCACGCATACCGTAATCCACCATCTTGTCGAGTCGCGTGGCCCATGCTTTGAGATCGATTCTTTGTGACTCATCACTGTCTAGGCGTTGTGGCTCGATGCGAATCAACACCGGGATCGCGAAGCGGCTTAATGAGTCGGGCTGTGGTGCACTAAAATTCCATGGGACACTGATAACCGTACCTATACGTACGCCGCGATACTCGACCGGTGCATTGTTAGTTAAGCCACGCACCGTATCATCGACCAGCAGCACATAATCTAAGTAGTCGTCGTAATGGCCTTCTTGGGCACTTTTCTCATCGTTGAATAATACATAGTCAGCGTTCTCTTTGGCTTGGCTGCCTGCGGCAGAATTATTCGCCACGCCAAAAGTGATGCCGCCGCTGACGAGTGACTCTAAGGATCCCATGCTGACGTTAAACCCTTGCGAGTCTAAAGACACATCGATGCCTGAAGCGGTCCAGAAGCGTGTGTTGGTGGTGACCAGCATTTCATAGGGCGATTGAATATACAGGCGGTGATGCATTTCGCGCTTTTCAGGGTCAAAGCGGCTGTCTTCCACGCGGCCCACGGTATAGCCCTGATAGGATACTGAATCGCCAATACGCACTGAGCTACCGACGTGACTGGTCAGGTTAACCCGCAGACCCGGTGCATCAGCGGCGGCAATCGGAGGATTTTCTAGGACAGTAAACTCATCTTCTGGCTCTGTGCTTTTGCCTGGCAGGAGTTGGATATAAGCACCCGATAATACAGTGCCTAAGCCACTTACGCCTTCAAGGCCAATACGTGGTTTTTCCACCCAAAACTGTGTGTCTTTCGTGAGCATTTCTTCCGCTTGCGGACTCATGCGTGCCACCAAGACAGCGCTTTTTAGATCTTTAGACAGGCTGACTTTTTCGATTTTACCCATTTCCACGTTGCGGGTTTTAATCAGGGTTTTGCCGGCCTCGATGCCTTCTGCAGTCTCGACGGTCAAGGTAATAGTCGAGCCTAAGCGACTGAGGTTGTCATAGAGCATCCAAGCGCCAATCAATACAGCAACGATCGGCACAATCCAGATGGGAGAAAAGGAGCGCTGAGTCCGCCTGATTGCATGAGTCGGTTCTGACATTATGAGTGTTCCTTGGCTGAAGAATGAGGCGGTTGTGTTGAGGTTGTGGTGCTTGCAGCGCTGGTGACAACCTGTGGCTGCCAAATGCTGCGCGGGTCAAACATCATTGCTGACAACATGGTTAAAATCACCACCGAGGTAAAAGCCAGTGCGGCAGGCCCTGGGGCGATGGATATTAAGTCGCCACTGTGGATCAGCGCCACTAAAATCGCTACGACAAACACGTCGACCATCGACCAGCGCCCGATAAACTCAGTGATACGGTATAAACGATTACGGGTTAAGCGTCCCATGGGGTGCTGTTGCTGGCGCTGCACTACAAAGCACAACCATAATAAAGACAGCATTTTTCCGACCGGTACCAAAATACTGGCAATCAGAATAATGACGGCAATGGGCCAATCACCGTTTTGAAAAAACATCAGGACGCCGGCTGAAATGGTTGAGGGCTCTGTGCTGCCTAACGAGGTGGAAATCATAATCGGATATAAGTTGGCTGGGATAAACATCAGCATGGCGGCTGAGAGTAAGGCCAGTGTGGTCTGCGTATTGACGCCATGATAAGGGTGCAATGGCTCATCACAGCGCTCACAGCGTCCGCCGGCTGTGACTGAATTGACCAAGCCACAGGTATTGCAGCCGGTCAATCCTTGTGGGGCGGCTTCTTGACCTAATAGTCCGCCGGTGGGTGCCATAGGTTTAGCGTCTAGTGCTTGCCATAACCAGTCACGGTCGACCGATTGGGTGGTGAACAATAACAGCAGCGCATAGCCACACACCGTCCAAAAAGATAAGCCCAATTCGACTTCAGCCATGCCCACAATTTTTATCGCACTCACAAGTGTGCCGATGACAAAAACATCAGCCATCATCCAAGGCGTGACATGCTTTAAGGTGCGCGCGAGCAGTATGCTTTGTGGTAATGGCTGGCCGCGGATAATGCCGATGCACAGCCAAGACAATGCGGTTAAGTACAGTAATGGTAAGACAAACACCGTGAGCAAAATAATCAAAGCAACCAGAAATTGATCAAAGCCAATGAGTGACGATATGGTCTCTCTGAGCGCAATCCCATTGCCAAACCCTTGCAAGCTAAAGCCTAAAAAAGGAAACGATAGCGACAGCCCTAGCAGTATCAGCGTTGCGATAGCCAGCGCGAGGCTGCGCTCGGCGGCACTGGCTTGGCGGCGTACCAAGGTGTTATTACAACGAGGGCAGTTGGCTTTTTCGCCGGTCTTGAGTGGGGGCAGAGCCAGCAGTAAGTCGCATTCGTGACACACTCTAAGTCGACGCCGCGACACGCTGCTGGAATCAGTCGATTCTGCAGTGGTTGCGGGTAACTCTTGGGGGAGTTCTTGTGGTGCTAAGGAGGTAGTCAATAGTGTGTTTCCAGAGAATAGCCGAGAGTCAAGCATGTGCGCACCGGTGATAGCGCATGGTACTCGTACAGTCTTTTTTATAGTGCGGCTATTATCCTGAGTTTTATATCTTAATGACATAGGCGCAGCGATAAACTGCAGTGAACAGAGTCAATCGACTCAGTTGATGCTGTTGGGTTTAAGCTGCGACTGCTGGGGCTGGGGTTGAATTAAAGCAATGGGCAGCAAGTTGTTTTTTTGCGCCGCTTGCTTTAAGCGACCATCGGCCTTAATGGCTTGCACGAAGGTGTTGATCCTGGCTAACCACTGCGGTTGGCCCTTTTTAATGGCGTAGGCGTACTCAATTTGTTCAGTGGCTTGTTGAGGAGTCAGCAGTCTGGCCCAGTCATACACTTGTAGCATTTTTTGGCCGTAAGGGTAGTCTGAGATAAACACATCAGCACGGCCTGAGCGCACTTCCATTTCCCGTTGATTGCTGTGTGTTACGGTAGTGAGTTCAGCTTTTTTAAGGCTACTACGCATCGCATTTTCCATGTAAGTGCCTTTTTGCACTGTCACTACAACGCCAAGTTGATCGATCTCTTCCCAGCTTGCAAGAATAGGGTTTGTTTTACTGGTCACTCCGTACATACTGCTGCTGAGATAAGGCTCGCTATAGTCAATATTTTTAGCACGGCTTGCAGTAATTCCAACGCCAAACATCGCAATATCGCAGTGATCTTCTTGGATATCTTGCATAAATACACCAAAGTGAGTACTGATGTACTTAACTTTGACGCCTAGGTCTTTGGCAAACTCGAGCGATAAGCTGATATCAATACCTTCAAGTTGGCCCGTTTTATGGTTTTTATACGAGGTGGAGTAGTAATCGGGCCAGATGCAGACACGTAAAATGCCTGAGTCGCGAATACTTTGCTCTCTGTCAGAGATCGCAAAAGCAGACTGTGTACAGATAAGTGCCGACAAACATAATAGGGTCAAGTTTAAACGTAGATTTTTCATGTGCTTTTTGATCAAAAAGGTGCTCCCTGCCTGCTGTCTCATATAGGATATCCACTATCAATAGTCATAATGGATACTACTGTAATTGATTGTTGTTTTATTGCTGCTTTATTTTATGGAATCTATTTGACCTGTGTTAGCTCATCCGGTGTCTTTATTAAAAAATGCTGCTTTGCGCCAGAAATGGGTATTGCTGTGCATGTTGCTTGTTTTGCTGTGTTTTTGGATGACATTACAACACACGGCACGTCAGGGTGTGGCTCGCAGTCTCGCTGAGCAGGAAACCAGTAATCAGGTGTTACTCCACGCTTTAGAAGACACTGTGATACGTACGTTCTTCTCCGTTAATAACGCCATGCAAACGCTGTCTGAGCGCATTGCACATGCCGACTCAACTTTTAATATTAATACCGTTTTGCAAGAACAATTATATGCCTCCCCGCAGGTAAGAGCCATTGATGTGCTCACTACGCAGGGGGTCGTAGTGGCGTCAGTCACTAAAAGTGTTGGTGTGCAGATGGATTATTCCTGTTTGGCGGTGTTGGAAAATGAGCCGCAGACGGAATTTGTCATTGAAAACCCACGTCAAGGCCGTTATCCCCATGATCCTTTTGCGGCCCAATCAGCACATAGCTACATTCCTTTATGTGTGCCGGTACATGATGTGCAGGGGCAGTTGTCGCAAGTGTTAGTGGTCTCAATTAATCCGCAGTATTTTTACAATCTGTTTGCTTCAGTGACAGGCTCTTTTGGCTCTGATATCCACTTGTACCGCTACGACGGTCAAAAATTACTGGCTGTAGGCGAGGTCGAGCCTAATATTGAAGCTCTTTTGCAGCGTGTTAAAAAACGCAGTTGGGGGCAGTTTCGCGAGACTATTGTTGAGGATAAGTACTTAGTCAGCTATCGCTCAACCTCAGTATTACCTCTGGTTTTGGTACTGGTTTCGGACGAGACTTCAGCCTTAGCTGCTTGGTTGCATGATGAGCAGATGATGCGTTGGTTTTTGCTGGTTATTTCATGCATCACCATTGTGGCAAGCTTGGTGATTGTCGTGTTGCGTGAAAAGCGCTGGCAAGCACAGGGTGATATACGTTTATTAAGTACCGCAATTAGAAGTACCGCAAATGCGATTTTTATTACCAATAAAAATGGTGATATCTACTGGATTAATAACGCTTTTACCTTGTTGACGGGCTATTCTTTTGAAGAAGTTAATGGAAAAAATCCACGGATTTTGAACTCGGGTTATCAACACAAAGACTTTTATGTAGCCCTGTGGGCGACCATATTAGATGGTCAAAGTTGGCGCGGAGAGCTGATGAATCGGCATAAGCTTGGTCATACTTTAGTGGTTGAGCAGACTATTACGCCGATTTTAGATAAGAACGGTAGTATTGAGTACTTTATTGCGGTGCATGAGGATGTCACTGCGCGTAAAAACGCAGAGGAAAAAGCCTTATACATTGCTGACCATGATGCATTAACCGGCTTGCCGAATCGTCGTTATTTTGAGCGCCATCTTGAACGCGTATTTAAATATGCCAATAACATGGAAGTGGCGGTCATTTTTATCAATCTGGATCGCTTTAAAGATATTAACGACAGCATGGGCCATGCCGCTGGCGATGCATTGTTAATTCATACCACGGCCAACCTGCAAGCCTTGCTCGATGAAAGCCACGTGCTAGCGCGTTTAGGTGGTGATGAGTTTGCGGTATTGGTTAAAAATGTAACCAGTCAAGATCAGTTAACCCACTTTGCCAGTAATATTGTGACTGCCATCACTAAGTCTTTTCATTATGACGAGGCGGTATTTAACATTACCTGCAGTGCCGGTGTGGCCATTGGTAATCGAAAAAATTCAGATGCCGCCAATATGTTACGCCAAGCCGATATTGCGATGTATCGTGCTAAACGAGAAGGTAAAAACACTTTCCGCTTCTTTGATAAAGAGATGGATAAGCTGATTAAGCGTCGAGTCTATCTGCAACAACACATTGATCTTGCCTTACAGTCTGCTACGGGCTTTAGTTTGCGTTATCAGCCGCAGGTGTATGCCGAAAATGGCAGCCTGAGCGGCGCAGAAGTATTGATGCGCTGGGAAATTACCGAAGGTGAGTGGGTTGCGCCTGATGAGTTTATTACGCTTGCTGAAGAAACCGGACAGATTCTGGACATCGGTATCTGGCTGATGCAGAGCCTCTTTGCACAAATGGCTGATTGGAATAGTCGAGGGGTCAATTTCGGTAAAATATCGATCAATATTTCTGCGGTGCAATTGGCTAGAGATACCTTAGCGCAGCGTATGCTAGCGCTCATGCAGGCATTCTCTATTGCACCAGAGCAGTTGTGTGTCGAGATTACTGAAACTACTTTAATGACCAACTCAGAGTTGGGTACGCAAAATCTGCAGCTACTTAGGGATGCGGGTATCAGTTTGTCGATTGATGATTTCGGTACAGGTTACTCGTCGATGAGCTACTTGAACGAGCTGGATGCTGATGAGTTAAAAATCGACCGCAGCTTTATTATCGGTATTGGTGGCGAAGGATCAGATGAGCATATTGTGCGCGCGACTATCGCTTTGGCGCACAGCCTGAATTTGGCAACAGTGGCTGAAGGTGTCGATAGTTATGAGCAGCTTGAGTTCTTACAATCGTTGTCTTGTGATTATATTCAAGGTTATTTGTTCTCCAAACCTTTAATGGCTGAAGAGTATGAGCGCTTTATCCAAGAGCAGCCGGGCGTAAGTATGATCTCTAAGCTTGTTTAGGCCTTTGTTGGATGCCTATTGAGTCAGATCGCATGGTCGGTCGTGTCTGTGCTTGGCTCTATGCTGCTATTTTACGTTAGACTGACGCCTTTATATATTTCGCAGTTATTATTGTTATGAGTAATGTCTCTTCGACTAACAGTCAGCGTTTTTGGCTGGGTGCGCTCCATATTATTCCGCTGTGCTTGGCCGTATTCCCTTGGGGAGTGCTGGCCGGTTCGATGGCAGTCACGCAGGGCTTTACCCCGTTGCAGAGTGTCGGCTTATCGGTATTTGTCTTTGCTGGTGCTGCGCAGTTAGTGACTATAAGTATGGTGGCCGCCGGTAGTGGCTTTATTGCGATTTGCTTAACTATTCTGGTGATTACCGCGCAGCACTTACTCTATGCGTTGATTTTGCGTGAGCATGTGTCGAGTTTGCCGCTGAAAAAGCGCTTACCAGTCGCCTTTTTATTGACCGATGAGCTCTTTGCTTTAAGTGTCGGTAAAAAGTCCTACGACTTTGCCTATTTAATGGGCGCAGGTCTGTGTTTTTATCTGGCATGGATTGGCTTTACCGTGATTGGCGTGGTGCTGGCGGCATCGGTGCCGAACTTGGCTGATTACCATTTGGATTTTTCCATCGTGGCGACTTTTATCGCCATTGTCGTACCGATGATTAAGCGTTTGAGCACCTTGGTCGGTGTGGTGATTTCGCTGGTATTGTCTTTGGTCTTGAGCAGCTTGGCAGTGTCGGGTGCGATTGTGATTGCCGGATTGTTTGGCATGCTCTGCGCAGTGGTTGTGGCACGTGTGCGCAGGGAGGCCGTATGATTTGGCTGCTGATTTTTGCTCTAGCTGGCATCGTATTATTTAACCGCTATTTGCTACTGGAGCCGCGTTTACCGATTCGTTTGCCAAATTTTATTCGCCAGGCTTTACAGTATTCCGCACCCTGTTTACTGACGGCGATTTGTGGGCCAATTTTACTCGGTGAGACTGGCTTAAGTGGTTTAGCTAGCAATCCCTATACCTATGCGGCGCTCTTCAGTATTGGCTGCGCGTTGGTGATTAAAAATATGCTGCTGTCAGTGCTGGTGAGTTTGGCGGGGTTTTATAGCTTGCTGTATGTGATGGGTTAAGCGACAAAATGACTTGGTTCGATAAGACAATATGGCAACAGATATCGAACGCTTGGGTGCAATATCTGTTGCTCTTGAGGTGTGTTGCCAGTCATATGCGCGCAGTGCGTCGTTTAGTGCTTGGCTACGCTGACTTTATCCACTAAATACACCAAGTGCTGATAACTCAGATCGCTGTAGCTGCTCAGACCCACTTCACAAGTGCGACTGGTGGAGAAACCAGCACTGCAGCTGTCCACTTGTACGGCTAAATCGCGCAAGGCGTGCTCATTTAAAGCGGGCAGGGTAAAGCCTTTATCACCAGCAAAACCACAACAATGAATCCCTTCTGGTACGACAATCTCGCTGGCGCATTGCTTGGCCACGGCTAAAAAGTTATCCGCCTGATTCAGGTGCTGAGTGCTGCAGGTGATATGCACGGCAATTTTGCTATCGAGCGGCTTAATCTCTAAACGTGGCAGCACTTCTTCACGCAAAAAGCGTACTGAATCGTAGATGTTGAGTCGCGGGTCATTGAGGTCTTTGAGTAGGCGCAAAGTGCAGGGGCTGGTGTCGGAATAAATCGGATCTTGGCCATTGCGGCTGGCGCGTAACAGCATCAAGGCCAGTTCATTGAGTTTATCGGCGGCTTGTTGTGGATAGCCTTTGGAAGCAAAGGGCTGGCCGCAGCAGTGGTTGTCCATACCTTCGGGGTAAATCACCGCAAAGCCTGCTTTTTCCAACAGTTGCTGGGTTTTTTCGCGCAAAGGAGTTTGTTCGGCATCCAGATGCGCAGGGCCCATCACTTGCGAAACACAGGAGGCAAAATACACTACACGCGGTTTCTCTGTCGGCATGGGTGTGTTGCTGGCCTCTGCGGAGAACTTAACTGCTTGTGGTGTTGCGGGCAGATACACCGGCACTTGGCTCAAGTGCTGATGCAGCTTAGATGACCAGCGGTACATACGCGGTGCGCCCAGAACTTTACGGGCTAACTCAGCACCGGTCAGCGCCCAGCGTGCGCTCGTTGCCGCCGTTGCAAATGAGCGGGCTAAACGCTGTGCGGCAACGGGATGCTCAGCTTGCGTAGCGCGTAATTCGCGCACTAAGTCACCGGTATTAATCCCTACTGGACAACGCTGTGCACATAAACCGGTGGCCGCGCAGGTGTCGATGCCGTGGTATTGATAGCGCTGTTCCAGTTCTGTGGTATCGATGCCGTTGCGTTTTTTATCTTGAATATCGCGCCACGCGACAATGCGCTGGCGCGGTGACAAGGTTAAGCCGTGCGCAGGGCACACCGGTTCGCAAAAACCACACTCGATGCACTTATCAATTAACGGATTGGCCACGGGCATGGGCTTGAGATTCTTTAAGTGAATCTCGGCATCGGTCGACAGCACCACATCGGGATTTAAAATACCTTGCGG
>JAAZCO010000405.1 GCA_012513235.1 Gammaproteobacteria bacterium | reverse complement strand
CTCAACGGACATGATCCATATGCTTATTTGAAGGATGTTCTGACCCGTCTGCCCACACAGAAGAACCATGCGATTAATGAGCTGTTACCGCACAATTGGACGCAGGTGATCGTTAGCAAGGTGTGATGGCCGGACGCTTACCTCATAAGTATCGTAAATATGGGAGCAACAGCAAAGTGGAAATATGGAAACATCCGACTGATCTGCTGCATTTTACTGTTGTTGTGAGTCCTGAGAATCAACGAACTTTGGTTACTGTTTTTGAGCGTCAAAAGCAGTTTTTTTAGGCGCTAAATAAGTTATCCATTTCACGATGGATTACAGCGAAATAAAGCCTTGCTTGGTTAAAAAAGATTGGCCGCTATTTCTCAAGTATCCTATTTTTTTTAGCTTACGCACCACGCTCTTGGGGGAGCGGGATGTTGTATCAGTTGCCATATCAATAACTCCTTGAGTGCTACCCCCTTTTTCTATTGCGCTCAGTAATGCCAGGTACTGCTCTTCTGTCCATTGCATCTATCACCTCTATTGCTACATTTTTGAAAATAATTCCTGGCCGAGAATTTCAAATGGTTATTGGATAGTCACAGGCAGAACTGGCTTCTATATGCACGAGGGAAACATTGTGTGCAGTTCTTGAACATATATGTCATCTATATGTGATGTAAAAAAAAGCCCCATTTTAGAGGGGCTTTTTCTGCCTATTCGGCAGGAAACATTTCTCTTAGCCGTGTGCGCTCTCCGCTCGGTCTTCTAAGCTACCTATTCGGCAGGAAACTAGACTTTTTTACAAGCAAAGCTGCTTATATAAAGAGCTTCAGCAAGGATAGTGTATTTAACCCTTTTTTAAAGTACTTTGTAAGTCGTAGGGGGTGGCATTTATGCGTATTAATGTTAGAGGTTTGCTGCATAGTTGGTGGGGGAGTAGGGGGCTTTTACGCGCATCTAGGGCTTATAAATTGGCTGTGCCGTATGAAAAAGACTAGATGTACGGGTATCAAGACCAGATGTACGGGTATGGGCGCCAACAAAAAAGTAAACATGAGAATGTTTTGCTCGCTTTGTAGTGTCGCACGTCTGTTGAAGATCCCTCAAATAAAGGGTGTATCTATGCGATCACACACCGGATATGCCATAAGTGCGATTCCGATGTATCGTTAAGCGGTATTTTTGTATCGGTATGGCTGCTCTGGGGTTCAGCTGAGTGATATTTTGCACTTCACATCGCTAGACAAATTTCCAGTATGACTAGCTGATACAGGATTTATCTCTTGATTGTTAGTGGTGAAAATGAAGAACTGGCCGCTGATAGAGATGCGCAGAGCAGAGCTCATAGGAAACATGATTTCCATGGGTGATTTGTATGCTTATGGCCGCATCCGATGATTTTAGGCAGGGTTAAGAGGTATTAATGCCTAGTTATAAGCTACTTTTTCCACACCTGGCAAAGTTGAAGTGCCCAATAAAACCACACATAGAATCGTGTATACCCTAACAAAACCACGATTATTCTATGATCTAAAGCTTTTTAGGTCATAATTGTTAATATTTATCCCCTTGTAAAATTTTTCCGAATTTACGGAGAAAATCGCCTGATTTTTTTTCTGTACTTTTATAATGATCAAACATACGCTGCTCTTCTGCCCATTGCCTGGGACTACAAATCATCTCTTTTGTCTTTTCTTCTCTGTAATTGTCTATGACATCCGCAGGTATTAGGTTTGGTTTAACTACTCGTATAAGAACTGGTTTGTTCATTGCATCTATCACTTCTGAAGGTATACCGGTCATATGGTGATCATTAGACAACTCACTTCTGTAACCGCCAGCATTTTTACGTCTAAAGGCTTCTTTTAGGCCAGTAATGCGACTTTCTCCAATTACAGTTGTTAATGTTTCAGTCTTGCTACCCCAATATCCATAGCTGCGAATTCCGTCAATATTTTTTCCAGAAAAAACATTATCAATTTCTGCAACTGCATACTTAATTGGTATGCTCTCGGTATAACTACTCGCTACAATATGTTCTCTTCCATAGTACTGGATACCCTCTGCATCCTTTACGATTGGAGCACCGAAAGAAAAACTTATTGAGAAGCTTAGCCGTGTAAAATCAGGGTTACGTGCAATTGATTCAATGTGCATGGCATAAACTTGCCTCATAGTTTCACTATCATTCAGCATTGCTTGGCGTTCTATTAAAGCAAGCATATCAAGGTATTCCTGCTCATTTCTCAGCCCAAACTGCTTCATATAGCCCTTTTTAAAGGTTTCTAGACTCTCATTGCTCATGTTCTTCCCTGCTTTGGATCATGTCTTTTGTGTTGATATAGTCGCAAACGCTCTTACATTTGTCAGCTAAAGATAAAACCACTTTTGGCTATTGTCTCTTTCGGATGTTAGAGCTAGAAATATTGGAGTTAATTGCTTAACCTGCCAGGTTTACTCATTTACTCATTTACTCATTTACTCATTTAGGGCTTAAAAGATGAAAAGAGAATAAGCAAAACTATGTCTCTGTACAGATATGACATTTTAGATAGCAATCAACGGTGTTTTTGTATCGGTATGGATGGTTTGAGCAGATTTCAACGGTTTTTTTGTATCGGTATGGGAGGTTTTCCCACCCATATAACAAAGCAAACAGGTGTTCAATGCAGCAAACATCTCTTTTTAGGCGTATTTCTGTCTAAAAACAGCTAAAAGACTGCCTGCCACTAAATACCGGTCAAATCAACGGTGTTTTTGTATCGGTATGGAATTAAACCAATTAAATCAATGGCATACGAAGTGTCTTTCTTGACTTTATGGTGTCGCACACCTGCTGAAGAAGCCCCAAATATGGTGTATCTATGCGATCACACACCGGATATGCCATTAGTGTGATTCTGATGTATCGTTAAGCGGTATTTTTGTATCGGTATGAAATAAAGCCAATAAATTCAATAGCTTATATTTTTTTTAAAAACCGCTAATGCAAAACAATATGTTGAAAACCTTATTTTCCGATAAAATAACTTATTTGATGTATCGCTATGGCTTTCTATAGCTTAATCAGCAGTCTTTTTACTAAAGCAACAAAATCTGTAGTGTGAGTATTTACTCATTTACTGATTTACTCATTTTGTCACTCAAGCGGCCACGATCTGAAGGGCATGGGGCATCGTTAGTAAAATACTAAAAGTAGCGTTGCTAAGTTAATACCAGAAAGGTGGATGGTTAAAAAATGCTCATTTGTGCAAAGTCATGGATTGCCTATGTTTGAGCTGTTAGTCACAAGCTTATCCACAGAATTTGTGGGTAAGTAAGTACAGTTGAGACAAAGCTAGTTACTTCCATATTTACTGTGACGGACGAGGTGGCTCTTTCTTGCCCGATAAATCAAACAGTTTTGCGATCGCTAAAAAATGATTATAAATCGTAGGGTAAGAAAGGTGTTTGTTGTGACGGTAGTAATCCATAACGTGCTTTTGTCCAATTTGGGCCAGTCTTACAGCACCATCGTCTCGACAGAACTTTGTAAAGGCTAGCATTCTTTTTAACTGCTGCCGGCGATTGTCCTTACCTCCACTTCTGACGTAGTTACGCGTAAGAACCAGTACCTCATTTTTTAGAATTGTCATTTCTTGCTTCCTACGTAGGAGTTCAGTACTTCTGCTCGGCCATGTCCAAGTTCGCTTGATATCTGCAACCTTGAATCCAAATCAACGTCTTTATCGTCAATCTTTCCGCCGTTTACTGGCGCAGGCTGTCCGGTTAACTCGTGGTAGCGCCCTGCTGCATAAGCTGTACGCAACTGGTGATAGCCAGCCACACCATGCTTCTTTAATACCTCTCTGCCGTCGCGTAGTTCGCCTTCTCGAAACTGCGCCCAGGTTTGTTCAGGCGGCACAAGCGAGTGATGGTCGTCAGACTGTACTTCTGCTGCATTTCTTAACGCTTCAATTTGTTTTGGATTCGTTATGGGAACCTCTCTGTATCGTCCGCCTTTTGTTCCAGCTTCGATTGCGACAAAGCTATTGTTAGTAGCGTCTGCTAGGGCTTTTTTAGCATTTATAAGTGACGCTTCTTTGCTTCTAAGTCCAAGTTCGCGTGCAAGATTCGCTATAGCAGCTGCTCTTGGTGATAGCTGTTCAATAGCTTTTGAGCTTTGTTCTCGCGTGACTGTTTTAGTTGTTCGAGTACGCTTTCGTCTCTCTAAACCCACTTCACGCCCGGTCACCGGAATCCACTTTGTTCCATTGTGAGAGTGCGCTCGACTCATTACTGAGTTTACTGCTGACAACATGTTTGCTGCGTAAGCAGCGCTAAGATTTCTCTTTTTAAATTTTCTCTTTTTAAGATGTTGCGCATAGCTGCGTACTAGCTCGCTTGAGACTCGCTCAAAACGAGCAACACCTTTTTCTTTTGCAAACCGTTTGAAATGTTCAAAACGCTCTAGAACTGTCGCGACAGTAGAAAACGAGATCGCACCTTCACGTTGATCTTTTGACAGCAATATATGTGCTGCTTTAGACATGTCGCGTGTTTTTAAATCGAAATTTTTAGACATAAAAGTACCGAAGGAACAAAAGTTTAGGTAAGTGTGGACGGATGGAAAGATGGAGTAAAACGGACCTATAGACTATGCTGTAAGCCCGCTTTATCGATTCAGGTTCAGCATGAATATGCTGTTCTATGAGTGTCATTCATCAATCATTTTGATATGCAAAAATGACACTTGAGGTCAGTGCTTTAGGATGGCGAATGCTTTGGCGAGCTTTCCCTGATTATAATTTATCTGTTTTGGCTAACAGATAAATACACCTAAGGCAGCAGGAATGTTGAGGTGAAACAAACCTGCTAATCAGTAGAGTCTCACTGCTGTGCAGTGAGATTTGTGAGTCTGTGCGGTGGGCGTAATAGATTTGGTGAGTGTTAACGCGCATGTTCAATCGTCATACGCAACGTGCAGCTACCGCAGCTCATGTCTATATCACTTAAAATTAACTGGAGGTGTGACGCCTTCACATGCATTGTGTCTCTAGTACACAAGCAGCCTCGTACGCGCTAATTTAGTGATTTCATGCGTTTTCACGCACTCTGTATTGGAACCAATGCCGCATCGAGCCTTGGCCGTAGGCCACCTAACCAAACCGTCTCTGTGTAAGAGCGTCTTGTTGATGGGCTGCTTAAATCTGCTCAACTAAGCTTCGATAAAGTTCGTGGTCCGCGCATCGTAAAAAAAAATGATGCAAAAATAACGGGTTAGAGGTCTGAATCGAAAGCCTAAACCACCGCGCGTTAGCTTTGTCTGCGCATAAAAAAACGCAAAACAAAAGCCTAGTAAGCCGGTGTTTGATAGCAGAATATTTTATGTATCAGCAGGAAAGCTGATACTACGCTCAGAGCTGAGCTGCTTCGACAAGCGTTTCTACATACAAATATGCAGATAGCTTCATTGATATATTGGCGTGAATGTAGAACAGTAGACGACAAGAATTTTTGGTTGCCAGCCACTTTTATTCTTTAAAAGATAAACTTGGATGACTTATTTCTTTGTCCTAGGCGAACAGTATCCGCTTTCGGTATAACTGCACAACTTTGCAGTGGATTAATACTGTTTCATTTATAGTGGCCAGCTACCACATTTATGCTCATATTGAGCAATGAACACAGACTTTAGCTTTTTGATTAAGTAAAATCAAGTCAAAATAATAAAAGAATGTAGGGATGAAGCTTGCATTAATGTACAGTTGTAATACAAGTATTACAATGCAGTAGGTAGCAGAATGTCCACACTAACGAATGTATCGCTACGGCTGCCCATAGAGCTTGTTGAGCGTGTAAACAAGCTTGCAGATGCAACTGGGCGCAGCAAAACATATTACATGCGTAAAGCGATTAGCGATCAGATTACAGAGTTAGAAAACCTTTACCTGTCGGAGCAAGAGCTGCTGGAAGCTCGTGCTGTCGAAAGCAGCCCAAGTAAGCCTCACAAGGAATAGGTCATGGAAAAGCTTTTCGGTTTGTTAGATGCATTAAAAACGAAGCTAGACGCTCAGCGTCCTTTGCCATCTGAAGTAATGCTAAATCTACACGAAAACCTAGTCCTAAACTGGACGTACCACAGCAATGCTATTGAAGGTAATACCCTTACG
>JAAZCO010000404.1 GCA_012513235.1 Gammaproteobacteria bacterium | reverse complement strand
TTTCGAATCAATATATTGTGCGCCGAGTGTGGTGATATTATTTTCTGTGATGGGGGCAACAAATTTAGTGTCTAAAATCAGGTCTTTTGATTTTAAGGTGCGGTTGTTGCCACCAATAATATCTGGAAATCCTGTATAGGAGGTGCCAATGGTGCCAGGGATAGTACGGCCCAGCGTTTCTGTTGTGTTATAAGTGATAGCACTATCTAAGGTGCCCAGTGCAAACCGACCGGTATGTGTGAGTGCGTATTGCGAGCGTTCAAACTTTTGCTCGTCGGTATAGCCATTCGCTTTAGTTAGTTCATCAACCATACAACCATCAGCTGCGTCACCACCTTTTTTGCCGTCTAAAGTACCGAGCTGGCAGTTATCGTTATTGTAGCGCTGGCGGCCTTTTTCAAAGTCTAAAGCAAAATCATGGTCATCATGCGGAGTGAAGTTCAAACGTGCACCCAGATTGAAGTTTTGGCCTTCAACCGGTGATGGTCCACGCTTACTCACGTTAACACCGCTGCCATATTTCAGATTTGATTCTTGGCGATCAAAGAAACTACCGCGTACATTCAGGCCTAGTAAGCCATCAACCAAAGGACCGCTGGTGTAAAAGCTAGTGCCACCGGTATCACCAAAGTCACGTTCTTCTTGGTAGGTGTAATCCGCGGTGACGCTACCAGTCCACTCGGTGCCTACTTTTTTAGTGATGATATTAATCACGCCGCCCATGGCATCCGAAC
Source organism: Gammaproteobacteria bacterium (assembly GCA_012513235.1). Classification (GTDB taxonomy): domain Bacteria; phylum Pseudomonadota; class Gammaproteobacteria; order Pseudomonadales; family Pseudomonadaceae; genus Denitrificimonas. The sequence continues at coordinate 871 of JAAZCO010000404.1, read as the reverse complement.
CATACAGGGTCGACATCGGGCCACGAATCACTTCGATACGCTCAATCGCCGACATCGGTGGCATAAAGCTGGTTGAGGTTTCATTAAAGCCGTTAGGCGTGACGTTGCCCGCTGGATTTTGACGGCGACCATCAATCAAAATTAAGGTGTAATCGCTGGGCATGCCGCGCATGCTGATATTCAAACCGCCGGTTTTACCTGTGCCTTGCTTGATATCAATTCCTTCAACATCGTCCAAGGCTTGGGCAAGATTGCTATAGCGTTTCTTTTGTAGATCCGCATTGCTGACCACAGAAATGCTGGCAGGCGCGTCAGTGATTTTCTGCTCAAAACCAGAAGCACTGACCACAGTTGAGCCAAGCTGCGCAGGGGATTGAGCGGCAAAAGCAACGCTGCTGCTGAGTACAGAGTAGGTAAGAAGTGAATAAGCAAAGGGGATACGCATGGCAAACTCCAAATAAGAATGCTGCGCATGCTAACCATTCTCAATTGCTATGTAAACAGTATTGAGAATTATTATTGTCTGATTTGAGTGGTTGGTAGGCGGCATAATCTTTAGCAGTAGACTATGCCGTCTAAAATAAGTAGCTGGTTTTAGGGGTGCTGAATTTCAATCACCCCATCAGCAATCATGCTGACTTGGCTGCTACCTGCTTCAACTTCAGGCGCGATGCTTTCTTGATCGGCCATGGCGGAGACCATCATTTTCCCCGAGCGGGCATACATGGGGGGGCGAGCAAAGCCGCTGCTGTTTAAGTTGAGGTTGACGACTTTATAGCTGTTACTGCCCATGGCTTCGCTGACCAGTTTGGCGCGAGCTTGGAAGGCGCTAATGGCTTCTTTGAGTAACTCATCTTCGCTACTGATACGT
>JAAZCO010000403.1 GCA_012513235.1 Gammaproteobacteria bacterium | reverse complement strand
CGGCCTGCACGCCGAGAAATCTCTTCAGCATTACGCTTGAGAACATTAAAAGTACCACCGCCAACGGTGCCTAAACCACAAATCCCAACTTTAACTGGTTTCACGCTGCATCGTCCCCATCGTTAAATAAATTAAATATGCCCAAGATAGAATGAGCAACAAAAACACTGCACTGTACGAAGCCTACCGATGTCGGTCAACAACCTAGGGCTGCATTTTTAATGCTCGCCCAACCACAGCGCACACCACCAAACTCACGTGCTGGCTTTTATGCATAGCATGCGCTCAATTAAAAGGGCCAAGTTTAGCACAAGGGGTGTTAAAGCACTGCGCAAAAGTACGGGCCGCTCCCCTCAAGTTGACCTGATTGGGTTGCTATATAGATTTAAAACTCAGAATACGCATAGATAATGATTTTACTGCACCCTAATCAAAGCTCAGTACGCTGAAACAAGGCATATACATAAGGGCGTTCATGGCCCTGCGGGTTCACAAACAGATAGTCTTCTGACTCAATCAGCACAAAACCATCACCTAAGCGCGCCTGCATTTCTTCCACTGAATATTGATGCACTGGCAAACCAGAACACTTTTGCGCACCTTCTTTAGCAAACTCAGCAAGCAGAACATAACCATCCTGTTTCAGCGATGCCCGTACGTTATCGAAGTACTGCTCAATCGCTGATTCATCCAGCAAGAAGTGCAGTACTGCACGATCAATCCAAATATCAACAGGTTTAACATGCAGCAGCGGCAAACTCATATCCTGCTGTAAAGTTTGATAATCGCCTTCACCTAATCGATTTTTTAACCTATTCAATGCTTGACCGCTGATGTCATTTAAAATCAGATGGCAGCCCATTTTAAACAAGGCATCCACTAAGTTGGAGGTGCCCGCGCCAGCTAAGAAAATCTGCTGCCCAGCATCCAACTTAATGTGTTTAAAAAACTTTAACGTTTGCGCAGCATCATGCTCGTACCAACCTAAATCTTGATCACTCTCTGCAGAAAAAACAGCATCCCAATGTTCAGTGCGACTGACCATACACACCTCCGAAGAGCCAATATATGCCGATCAATCATCTGCAATACGCCTGTACACACTTAAACACTCAGCAATAATGCTAGAAGCGTACCGCAGACAATCACTAGCGGTTTAATCTAGCGTTTGTACACCGCCACCATTGACGAACAACACCTGACCACTCACCCACTGCGATACCGGCGCAGCAAAGTAAAGTACGGCACCAGCAATATCTTCTGGCTCACCCAGACGCTTAATCGGCGTGTGTGCCAGCATGCGCTCTTCAATCTCTGGCGTGAGCACGGTCGCTAATGCGCCAGTTTTCACCGCACCTGGGCCCACTGCGTTGATGCGAATAATCGGGCCGTAGTCATGGGCTAAGTTCGCCGTCATATGGTTAATCGCAGCTTTTGAAGCCGCATAAGCACTGATGGCTGGACTTTTATTAATCGAACTCATGGACGACATATTAATAATCGAGCCGTAACCTGCAGTCTGCATATGTGGCGCGCACAACTGCGCTAAACGCCATGCACTGAATACGTTAATCTGGAATGGACGCTCAAACTGCTCAAGAGTGATTTCAAACGGGCTTTCTTTACCCGCCCCGCCGCCGCCAGCATTGTTTACCAAAATATGTACAGCTGAAAACTCAGCCACAGTGCGCTCAACCAGCGCCACTAAGTCTTCATCTTTGAGCACATTGCACTCAGCCGCCAAGGCCTTGCCACCGCTGGCGGTGATTTCATCAGCTAAGCTTTGCGCATCAGCAAGATTTAAATCAGCAATTACCACAGCAGCGCCATACTCAGCCAGCATACGACAGGTCGCAGCGCCAATCCCATTAGCGCCACCGGTGACAATGGCGACTTTATTGTTTAAATCAAACAGTTTGGTAGGTGTCATAGGGCTGTATCCTTTTTGATTAAGTAGTCAGCCAGCGCTTGATACGCTGGTAGCGAGGTGGGGGGGGCATTGGCCACATTGCCTGCAATCAGGTGCGTAGCAAAACGCACAATCACCATTTGCGCTTTAGGATCAATATACACCGTCTGACAATGCACACCACGGGCAGCATACCCATTATGGGCATTACCGGTATGCCACAACATATCGCGATACGACCTGTTGTTTAACTCTGCATGATTGGACTGAGCCAGCACAGCATGATCACCACTTGCAGCAATATCTTACATGGCTTGCCGGGTAATATTTGCTCCCAACAAACGGCCTTTATTGCGCACCAATTCACCAAAACGTGCTAAATCACGCAATCTCGCATTCATTGATCCACATTAAGCCTCACGGTACAGAGTTTATCGATTATTTATAAGCCGCTTATGACTGTTGTACACTATGCATCATATTCCTTTTAGAAAATTAGAGCTGCCATGCGTCTTGATCGATTTATCTCCGAAACAACCGGCCTAAGCCGTAAAGAATCCGCCAAGGTCGTGCAAAGCGGCGAAGTGACAGTCGATGGCAGTGTACAAAAGAAGGGGGCTTTTCAAGTTCCTGAACACGCCGAAGTGATCTGGGGCGGCGAACGACTCGAAGTGCTGGGGCCGGTGTATTTGATGATCAACAAACCGCTGGGCTGTGTCTGTGCTAATCATGACTCAGCACATATGACGGTGTTTGCGCACTTAGACATTCCCATCTCCGATAAACTGCACACTGTTGGCCGTCTCGATTTAGACACCTCCGGCATGCTGCTAATTACTGATGATGGCAAGTGGTCACACCGTATCACTTCACCCAAGAAAAAGTGCCCAAAGGTCTATCACGCTTGGGTCTCTGAACCGCTAACTGCAGAGAATATTCAGGCTTTTGCTGAAGGTTTAGAGCTCACAGGCGAAACCACACTCACAGCGCCGGCCGTGCTGGAAATTATCAATGAGCGTGAAGCTTTGGTGCATGTGCATGAAGGCCGTTATCACCAAGTGCGCCGCATGTTTGCTGCAGTGGGGAATAACGTAGAGAAGTTGCATCGCGAACAGGTGGGTGAACTCAAGCTAGATCCTGATCTGACACCTGGCGATTACCGCTTTTTAACTGCAGAAGAAGTGGCTCTGTTTTAATAGCAGATAACCTGGCCCGCAACATGAACCCCTACTCTCGGGTTCAATGCAGAATACTTACACCTCGAGACAGCCACACACGGCCGTCTCGGGTGTTGTACTCTGAGACTAAAATACTCGCTAGCCTTTAGAGAATTGCCTCAAAAGATTCTGGCAAGATTTGACCGCCATCAACAATAATGGTTTGTCCGGTAATAAAGCGCGCTTCTTTTGAAGCTAAGAAGCATGCGGCATGACCAATATCTTCTGGCTCACCGAGGCTTTTCACCGGTATCGAATCAGCCATTTCTTTAAGATAAGCTTCACCCTGCGCTTCTAAGCCTGCAGTACGAATATTACCCGGCATCACCGCATTAATGGTAATACCTTCACGCGCACATTCCAGCGCTGCCGAACGCATAAAGCCCAACTGCCCCGCCTT
>JAAZCO010000067.1 GCA_012513235.1 Gammaproteobacteria bacterium | reverse complement strand
CGGACGACCAGGTACAACGGTAGAAATAGCGTGTTTGTAAACCATCTGGCTTACTGTGTTCTTCAGTAAGATCACAAACTGATCAAAGGATTCAATTTGTCCTTGCAACTTAATACCATTCACCAAGTAGATGGAGACTGGCACGCGTTCTTTACGCAAGAGGTTTAAGTAAGGGTCTTGTAGCGTGTGCCCTTTTGACATGGGGTGTACTCCGTTCAATAAAATAAAAATTTGCCAATGTTCAAGCATCAGCAAATAAAAATAACAACTCTGGTTAGCTCAATATGGTGAGCTGCTCCAGTCTTTTCAAGGCCTGCGGCAAAATATCGCAGGACAAACTGTCGAGCCAGTGCACGTCTTCCCAACTACGCAACCAAGTAAACTGTCGTTTAGCGAGCTGACGCGTGGCAATAATGCCGCGCTCAATCATTTCATCGTAGCTGTAATCACCTTGCAGATACATCCATGCCTGACGATAACCTACGGCACGTATAGAAGGTAAATCCGCATGCAAATCGCCGCGCTGCCAGAGCGCTTCAACTTCATTTAGAAACCCTTGCTCCAGCATCAAATGAAAACGCATAGCGATACGCTCATGCAAAACACTGCGCTGTTGTGGTGCAATAGCAAATGTAGCGACATTGTACGGCAAATGACCGCCGTTAGATGCTTGTTTTTGTAACGCCTGATGTGCGCGCAACTGCGTCATACTTTGCCCGCTGACCTGCCACACCTCCAGTGCTCGCAAAATACGCTGCGGATCATTGGGATGAATACGCTCGGCAGAAACTGGATCCACCTGTTGCAGCTGCGCATGCAATGCAGCCCAACCCTCAGTTGCGGCCTGCAACTCAAGCGCAGCACGAATACTGGCATCCGCCGCTGGCATCGCCGCAAGGCCTTCAATCAAGGCTTTGTAATACAGCATGGTACCGCCCACCAACAACGGAATACGACCCCGCGCAGTGATATCAGCCATAGCAGCCAAGGCATCTTCACGAAACTGCGCCGCAGAGTAGCTTTGCGCCGGATCAAGAATATCCACGAGATGATGCGGACAGGCTTGTAAAATATCCCTACTGGGCTTGGCGCTACCTATATCCATACCGCGGTAAATCAATGCTGAATCAACACTGATGATCTCGCACGGCAGCTCGCGCACCAACTGCAAGGCTAAATCGGTTTTACCCGATGCTGTTGGCCCCATCAAAAAAATAGCCGGTGGCAAATTTTTAGTCAAAACACTCCCCTTGCTCAGCCAACACAGCAGCCCGCAATGCCAAATACATCACGGGCCACCCAAAAACACTGATCAACACTGAGCTTAGTCAGCCAGTAAACGACCTACAGCTGGATCGTTAAATACACGCTGCAGCGCTTCGCTCAGCACTTCACTGACCCACTTAGTATTGGTCTGTTCATTGGGCGCCGAGGCATATCCCTGAGTTAAGGTTGCGGCATAACGGCCATTGTAACGACGCGTGCCATTGTTAGCCTCTAAGGCATACACAGCTTGCAGCTTGGCTTCTTTAGACAGTGGATTTTTCTCTACGGCTTTATAGCTCAACTCAGTCAGAGTTAAACGCAACTGCACATTGCCTGAATTTTGTTGCACTGGAGTAAAGCCCATCATGCGTACAGCCGCATCAGTTTCAGCTTGTAAGCGCGGCAAGAATGAAGCGCCATCGACACTAATAGCACTGCTATCAGCATACACACCGCCACGCGTACCAATCACCGGCGAGCGCCGTGCGTCTGTCACCTGCACAGTAACTTGCTGGCCCTGGCCAACTTTACTAACTTGCCCAGTAAAACGTGGCTCAGGTTTTAAATACTGCGGGCTGAGTCCACAACCTGCTAACAGCCCAGTTAAAACAACCGCAGCACCCATTAAAATATAGCGCGACATCATGTAAACTCCCTAAAACAGTTGAATGTATTGAAGTTTAACCAAGCTGCGCGCACTTGCACAGCACAAAGCGTTATGCAGACTTATACTGTATTTTTAATCGTCAAAAACTCACTCAATAGTGCTTAAGTGCACTTTATACGACCTTTCGACTAAAGAAATTTCATCGGAATGATCGTTTTTTATAATTTCATCGTTATAATTGCTAACCAACTATGTACAGCTGCCTCTCATCTACGCTTTTATACAGTGCTTGTATAGCACTCTGCCCCAAAGCTAAGAGGTTGCAAAGTGCCCTATTTAACGGCGTAAAGACCGACACTGAATGATTGAGTTACGACACTTTTTTATAGTGTGTAATATTCTCGCGCAGCCTGTTTCTGCGCCTGCGGTAAAAGCATTTTAAAGATCCGCTACTCCAAAAGATGGCGGGAAACGGTTTCACAACTTCACAAGAGTGTGGCAAGCAATGAATAGTTTGGCGTTTACAATCCCATGCACCAACAGTCCTCCATCTTATAGCGGTTAAAGCATTGATTTTTTCGCAATAATCTAACCCTTACCGCGGCGGGTCACAGTTTTACTGTACCGCCCAAAAGTTGCATTTTGGAGACACACTGATGGCACAAGATAATCAAGCACCTTTGGATGTCCTGCTGGTGGGAGCCGGCATCATGAGCGCAACCTTAGCAGTGATGCTAAAAGAGCTGGACCCAAGCCTGCGCTTAGAAATTGTTGAACAAATGGAAACCGGAGCCATGGAAAGCTCCAACCCATGGAATAACGCAGGAACCGGCCACGCTGGTTTATGCGAACTCAACTACACACCACAAGCTGCAGATGGCTCGATTGATATTAAGAAAGCAATCAATATCAATGCCATGTTTGAAGAGTCCAAGCAGTTTTGGGCTCACCTAGTTGAAACAGGTACTTTTGGCGATCCTGATACCTTTATTCACTCAGTGCCGCACCTCAGCTTCGTTGAAGGTGACGACAATATCGCTTTCCTGAAAAAACGTGCCGAGTTACTCAAAGCTCACCACGCTTTTGAAAAAATTGAGTTCACCACTGATAAAGCAAAAATGGCCGAATGGCTGCCGCTGATGATGGCTGAGCGTAAAGATGATGAAAAAATCGCTGCGACGCATATCGCTAACGGTACTGACGTCAACTTTGGTGCTTTAACCCGCCAGCTACTCAGCTACTTAGATCAGCAAGAAAACAGCACCCTCAGTTACAAGCATAAAGTGCTCGACCTGAAGCGTTGCCCACAAGGTTGGGAAGTTACGGTTAAAAACCTAACGAACGGACAAACTCGCAAAATTGTTTCCCGCTTTGTGTTTTTAGGCGCTGGCGGTGCAGCACTGCCACTCTTACAAAAATCAGGTATCCCTGAAGGTAAGGGTTACGGCGGCTTCCCTGTGAGTGGTCAATGGCTGCGTTGTGACAACCCTAAAGTGGTTGAGCAGCACCAAGCTAAGGTTTACAGCTTAGCGGCGGTTGGTTCACCACCGATGTCGGTACCGCACTTAGATACACGCGTCATTGACGGCAAAAAATCCTTACTCTTTGGACCTTATGCTGGCTTTACCACTAAGTTCTTAAAACACGGCTCTTTCCTCGACTTACCCATGTCAGTGCGCCTGGGCAACATCTGGCCGATGCTGGCAGTAGGTCGCGACAACATGGATCTAACGCGCTACTTAATTAGTGAAGTGCGTCAGTCTATGGAACAGCGTCTGGATTCATTACGTCGTTTCTACCCGCAGCTTGATCCAGCAGACTGGAAACTCGAAATTGCTGGCCAGCGCGTGCAGATCATCAAAAAAGATGAGAAAAAAGGCGGTATTCTGCAGTTTGGTACCGAACTGGTCAGCTCAGAAGATGGCTCACTCGCAGCTTTACTCGGTGCTTCACCAGGTGCTTCAGTGACAGTATCGATTATGCTGATTCTGCTCAAACGCTGCTTCCCAGAGCAACGCGAGTCGGCTGAATGGAATGCAAAGTTGGCGGCTATCTTCCCCGCGCCACTTAAAGAGCTGGAAACCAATGCTGAGTTGTATCACACAACGCAAGAGCGCTCCGACAAGCTACTTAATTTAGCTTAAGCTCTGAAAAAAATGCCCGCTATGCAGCGGGCATTTTTGTATCACCAGTCATTATCTCAACGCATAACGCTAGTGCGAACTCAGTCTCTAAAGTTATCAAACTGAATCGGCATACCCAATTCTTTACCGCGCAACAACGCCATCGCTTCTTGCAGGTCATCACGTTTTTTACCGGTGACACGCACTTGCTCACCTTGAATCGAAGCCTGCACTTTAAGTTTGCCCTCCTTAATGGTGGAGACGATCTTCTTAGCTAACTCTTTATCGATGCCTTCGCGCAATATAATTTCTTGCTTAACCACTTTGCCTGAGCCGTAAGAGTCTTTGTACTCAAGGCACTGCACATCAATTTTACGTTTGATTAAGGCCATTTTGACGATTTCAATTAACTGCTCCAGCATAAAATCAGCTTCAGCGGTTAACGTAATGGTCTTGTCTTTAAACTCAAGTTCAGCCTTGCCGCGCAAGTCATAACGACGCTCCAACTCTTTGGATGCATTATCCATGGCGTTGGTGACTTCGTGAGTGTTGAGTTCTGACACCACATCAAATGAGGGCATTGTAATCCTCCAAAAATATTTTAATAAAATAAATACAGATATATAACTGCTGCAGATGATGCCAAGTTTTGCCTTGGCATGATAGTTTGCACATTATACATTGATAGGCTTAGCTTAGAGCGTGGTTGCAGCATGATGACTTGGCATATTTTAGGCGCAGGCAGTTTAGGCTGCTTATGGGCGGCGCGTTTAGCAGCACAAGGGCACCAGGTACAGCTGATTTTACGTGACAGCGCAGCGCTTGCACGTTATCAAGTAACGCCTGGGATTGGCCTCAGTGATGCCCAGCGTCAACACACCAGCCATTATTCAGTTGCCGCACAACTGGCGAGCGATGCGCAACCCATTGAGTATTTACTGCTCGCGTGCAAAGCCTATGATGCACAAACGGCGATCAGCCAAGTCGCCCAGCGCTTAACCGCGAACAGCGTGGTGATTTTGCTGCAAAACGGCTTAGGCAGTCAGCAAGCGATTCAAAGCATGCTGCCGCAGGTGCGCTGTTTAGCAGCCTCCAGTACTGAGGGCGCTTATTTAGCAGAGCCTTTTCACACTGTGTTTGCCGGCACTGGTCACACCGTGCTAGGCGATTTACAGCCCACTGCTCAGGCTGCGTCCGCCGACCTAGTAGAGGCACTGAATGCTGCGCAGATTCCCTGCTCGTGGACCGATCAGATTGCCCAAGATCTGTGGCGCAAGCTGGCGATCAATTGCGCCATCAACCCACTGACCGTCATCTATAACTGCAACAACGGTGCGTTGAGTACTTACTCTGATCAAGTCAACACGCTCTGCGCTGAGCTGGAACAACTGCTGTGTGCGCTTGGCCAGTCTGCAGCCGCACAGGATTTAACTCAGCGTATCTGGAGCGTAATCACCAACACCGCTGCCAACTCCTCGTCCATGCGCCAAGATGTGCACCATCAGCGACGCACCGAAATCAGCTTTATCACTGGCTTTGCTTGTGCGCAGAGCCTCGCGCTAGAATGCCCAACCCCTGCCCTGCATGCACTGCATCAACAACTGCAAAATATGCTGCACGCACATGGGCTACCGACTACTTAATACACCTGAAAGACGGAGACTGCACCCATGGGCTATCGCCTGAGCAAGATTTACACCCGTACCGGTGACGATGGACAAACCGGCTTAGCCGATGGTCGCCGCGTCAATAAAAGCCATCCGCGCATTGAAGCCATTGGCGCGCTGGATGAGTTTAATAGTCAACTAGGTTTGCTCTTAGCCGAGCTACAAGAGCAAGTCACCACCGCGCCCAAGCTGCAAGAAGTGCTTGATATCTTAGCGCCGTGCCAGCATCGTATTTTTGATATGGGCGGCGAATTGGCTATGCCTGAATATCAAGCCTTGCACGCCAATGAAATCACCCGCATTGAAGAAACCATTGATGCGTGGAACGTTTTGGTCGGCCCACTGAAAGAATTTATTCTGCCCGGTGGTTCACGTCTGATTGCGCAAACGCATGTCTGCCGTAGCAGTGCGCGCAACGCTGAGCGTCGCTGCCAAGCCTTACACAGCAGCGAAGCCTTACGTGCGGAAATGCTCGGTTATATTAATCGCTTATCTGACCTGCTCTTTGTTGCTGGGCGTTTAGTGGCGCTGTACCAAGGCTGTCCAGAAATTTACTGGCAAGCAGCAGACAAACCGCAATAACACTTATAGTTACAGCACTTATAGTCATCGCTCTTATAGTTAGAGTACCTGCGGCCAAAAACCGCGAATCCCCGCCACACCTTGCCCGCCAATCTGGCGCGCTTGCTGCATGTTCTGCTCGGTTAAACCACCGAGCAAGAACACCGGCGCATTAAAGTTCAGCAACAACTCTTGCGCAGCCTCCCAGCCCAAGGTTGGCGCCCCAGGATGGGTTTGCGTGGGCAACACAGGTGATAAAGTGACAAAATCCAGTTGCAATTCAGTTGCCAAAGCCAACTCTGCCGCATTATGACAGGACGCTGCGAATAAACGCCCTGCCGGTAACGGTCGCGATTGACCTGCCAACTCATGCAATTGCTGTGCAGTCAGATGCCAGCCGGCCCCTGGAAACTGCGTCTGCCACGCTAAATTACCTTTGAGCATCAACTGCGCACGTCCAGCACAAAGCGTTTGTAAGCGCTGTGCTAGCGCTATGTACTCAGCTGCCGCCAAATGTGCCGCACGCAGTTGTAATAGCTTACAGCCCTCGGCTAAGGCCTGCTCACAACCGGCATAGAGTTGCTCGACGCTTAAATTTTCCGGAGTAATCAAATACCGCTGGGGTAATTGTGCTGCGCTGACAATGGTACGATTAGCAGCAGGGAACTGATAATCGCTCAGTTCTGCTGCTGATACCCAACGCACCTGCTGCCCTTCGGCACCGTGCGCTTGGCCGCTAAAGCTCAAGACCTCATAGACATCGAGCAACACATGCAGGTCAGGATAATCATGGCGCACCTGAATTAGCGGCTGCGGCCTGTCGATGACAATCCCCAACTCTTCTTGCAGTTCGCGCGCCAAGGCCTGCTCAGGCGTTTCACCGACTTCGCATTTGCCACCGGGAAACTCCCAGAATCCGCCCATATGTTTATCACTGGGGCGCAGCGCCAGCAGAATCTCCTGCTGGGCATTACGAATCACCGCAGCGACCACATGCACACGTTTTGTCATCATCAATTACCTAACAGCCTTCAAGATTTACCGCGCAACTTAAGAGCGGTACTCAGCGTTAATCCGTACATATTCGTGGGATAAGTCTGTGGTCCAAATAGTTTCCACACAATCGCCACGACCCAACTCAATACGAATCAATAGCTCAGATTGCTGCATGACTGCCGCACCCTGCTCTTCGGTGTAATCTTGTGCACGTCCACCATCTTTAACAATGCACACATCATCCAAGAACACATTGACTAAATCTGGGTTTAAACCTTGCACGCCAGCATAACCAATCGCAGCAACGATACGCCCCCAGTTGGGGTCAGAAGCAAACAGCGCAGTTTTAATCAAGGGTGAATGCGCTACCGCATAAGCCACATCCAGACACTCTTGTTGATTGCCACCGCCTGCAACTTTGACTGTGACAAACTTAGTCGCACCCTCGCCATCACGCACAATGGCTTGCGCCAACTGCATAGCCACTTGATTAACAGCTGTGCGTAACGCGTTATACAGCTCACCGCTCGGCTCAGTAATAGGCTCAAGCGCAGCTTGGCCAGTAGCGACCAACATGCAGGAGTCGTTGGTGGAGGTGTCGCCGTCAATGGTAATGCGGTTAAATGATTTATTGGCCGCATCGTGCAAGAGGTTTTGCAAGATCTCTTGGCTGACCGCAGCATCAGTGGCCATATAGCCGAGCATGGTCGCCATATTGGGGCGAATCATACCTGCGCCTTTACTGATACCCGTGACAGTCACAGTTACGCCATCATGTACAAACTGCACGCTGGCACCTTTAGGCAAGGTGTCGGTGGTCATAATGCCTTCACCCGCAGCAGCCCAGTTATCGGTGCGCAAATCAGCCAAAGCAGCGGGTAAAGCAGCAGCAATTTTCGCGACCGGCAAAAGCTCGCCAATCACACCGGTTGAGTAAGGCAGAACCTGCTCAACGGGGCAACCGACTAATTCTGCCAAATGCTGACACACCGCATTCGCTGCCTGCAGGCCCGGCTCACCGGTAGCGGCATTAGCATTACCGGTATTGGTCACCAAGTAACGCGGTGCGGACTGCATGCGCTGTTTGCACAAGATCACGGGTGCCGCACAAAAAGCATTCTGCGTGTAGACGCCCGCTACGGTACTACCTTCAACACAACGCATCACCACAACATCACGGCGGCCAGGCTTTTTAATCCCAGCGCTAGCAATACCTAACTCAAAACCTGCCACAGGGTGCATGATCGGTAAATCACCTAAGCCAACCGCCATAATAATTCTCCAACTGATTTAAATGCGCTATGCGCTAAAAAGAAACGCCGCACGCAGAATGTTCTGGTACGGCGTAAAACAATCCACTGCTTTAGAATTTAAAGCGGCGTCAAAGCATTAGCTAATACGACCACAGCAATGCTTATATTTTTTACCAGAACCACAAGTACAGGATTCATTACGCCCAATTTTTAGCTCATTCCGCACTGGCGTAGTCGCCACAGCCTCAGCCATCGGAGCTTCATCCTGAGGATCAGCCAACTCATTGACTTCATCATGCTGAAACTGCATGCGCTCAGCCATCTCTTGAGCTTGCTGACGTAAACGCGCTTCTTCTTCCTGTGGATCTTCTTGACGAATTTGCACATTCGACAGCACACGAATCGCATCGCGCTTGATTGACTCTAACAAATCACGGAACAGGTTAAAGGATTCACGCTTATATTCTTGCTTAGGGTTCTTTTGCGCATAACCACGCAAGTGAATACCGTGACGCAAGTGATCCATCGCTGCTAAGTGCTCTTTCCACAAATCATCCAGTACTCGCAGAATAATTTGCTTTTCAAAGCTGCGTAAACCTTCAGCACCCACCAACTCTTCTTTAGCGCTGTACGCTGCAACCACTTCTTGCTCGATACGCTCACGCAAGCTGTCTTCATGCAGATTATCATCAGCATCGAGCCATTGCTGGATCGCTAACTGCACACCAAAGCCTTCAGCAAGAGCTTCTTCTAATTCAGGAATATTCCACTGTTCAGGCAATGACTGGGATGGAATATATTGCTCGACCGTGCTAGACAAGACTTCATGTCTAAACTCAGCAACCACATCACCCACGTCATCTGAACTGAGTAAGCTATTGCGCATGTGGTAGATCACTTTACGCTGCTCGTTAGCGACGTCATCGTATTCAAGCAACTGCTTACGCATATCGAAGTTACGGCCTTCAACTTTACGCTGGGCTTTCTCAATGGCATTACTCACCATGCGATGTTCAATCGCTTCGCCTTCTTTCATGCCGAGGGCTTTCATGAAGTTCTTGACGCGATCAGAGGCAAAGATACGCATCAGGTTGTCTTCAAGCGATAGGTAGAAGCGCGTGGAACCTGGGTCACCTTGACGACCTGAACGACCGCGCAACTGGTTATCAATACGACGTGATTCATGGCGCTCAGTGGCAATCACATGCAAACCGCCTGCTTCAATCACCTGCTGATGGCTTTTTTGCCATGCAGCTTTAATCTCAGCGACTTGTGCTTCGCTTGGATTATCCAGCGCGGCCACTTCAGCTTCCCAGCTACCGCCCAACACGATATCCGTACCACGACCAGCCATGTTGGTGGCAATCGTAATAGCACCCGGACGACCGGCTTGCGCAATAATGTCTGCTTCTAAATCGTGATGCTTAGCGTTGAGAACTTTATGCTCAATACCTGCAGCTGTCAGCACCTCAGACACATGCTCCGAGCTATCAATCGATGCCGTACCTACCAACACCGGGCGACCTTGCTCTTGGCATTTACGAATATCTTCAACGATAGCGACATACTTTTCCGGCTGAGTTAAGAACACTAAGTCGTTGAAGTCTTGACGCGCCACTTTACGGTGCGTTGGAATCACCGTTACATCCAAGCCATAAATCTGACGGAACTCAAAGGCTTCAGTATCCGCAGTACCGGTCATACCAGAGAGTTTTTCGTATAGACGGAAATAGTTCTGGAAGGTGGTGGACGCCATGGTCTGGCTTTCTGGCTGGATATGCACGCCTTCTTTAGCTTCGATGGCTTGGTGTAAGCCCTCTGACAAGCGACGACCTTGCATGGTACGACCAGTGTGCTCATCGACCAGCACCACTTGGCCTTCTTGTACGATGTATTCAACGTTGCGGTTGAATAACTTATGTGCACGCAAACCCGCGTTGACGTGGGTCAGCAGGCTCAGATTACTCGCTGAATATAAGGACTCATTTTCCGCTAACAAACCTAAATCAGTGAGTTTTTCTTCAATATACTGGTGACCGGCTTCGTTCAGCTCAACCTGACGAGCTTGCTCATCGATGGTGTAATGGCCTTCTTCCAGTACTTCTTCAGTTTCTTTATCTTCAATCTGACGCTTGAGCGTTGGGATAATCAGATTGATTTTCTTATACAGCTCAGAACTGTCTTCCGCCTGACCAGAAATAATCAGTGGAGTGCGCGCTTCATCAATTAAGATGGAGTCCACCTCATCGATCACGGCAAAGTGCAATTCACGCTGGAATTTTTCTTCAACACTGAACGCCATATTGTCGCGCAAGTAGTCAAAGCCAAACTCGTTATTGGTACCGTAGGTGATATCACAGGCATAGGCAGCACGCTTTTCTTCAGGACTCTGAAAAGGTACGACTACGCCCACAGACAAACCTAAAAACTCATACAAGGGACGCATCCAGTTCGCATCACGACGCGCTAGGTAGTCGTTGACTGTCACCACATGCACACCTTTGGCCGGCAAGGCATTCAGGTACACGGCCAAGGTCGCCACTAAGGTTTTACCTTCACCGGTGCGCATTTCCGCAATCTTGCCTTCATGCAGGGTTTGGCCACCGATCAACTGCACATCAAAGTGACGCATGCCCATCACACGCTTACCGGCTTCGCGCACGGTCGCAAAAGCTTCTGGCAAGAGTTTATTAAGACTTTCACCACCCGCTAAACGCTCACGAAACTCATTGGTCTTAGCTTGTAACTGCTCATCTGTCAGAGCCACCATCTGTTCTTCAAGCGCATTGACAGTATTAACCGTTTTATACATACGCTTGACGTCACGGTCGTTTTTGCTTCCAAGAAGTTTTCTGAATAAAGGCGCAAACATAATTAATAACGCTTCCATTTTTGGGGGGGTGAAGGCGCGTAAGACATACTGTACTCACCCGCACAAAAAATTCATTCTACCCGTATTTTCACTTGAATAAAGTGACCTTAGTCGACAAAGCGAGCGACACGGGTATTAAATATAAGAGTCGCAAAACAGCCACTATTTCTTCTGGGCTATACTATCTGTGTAACATTGTACTGCATTGCGCACATTTCAAGCGTCATTTGGCAAATAGTCTAAGCTGATGCAGTACAAAACCTGTTTTTCATGAGGTATGCCATGGGCTATCGTCCGATTAAAGCGCAAAAAAGCACGGGAGTCTTGCAAGGCAGTATATCCCTACAACGCCTATTGGCACGTGCTGCAGCCACCGATCACCTTCAGCAACTACTCAATCAATACCTACAGCCTGCTGCACGAGAGCACTGTCTCTTAGCCGACTGTCAGGCCGGTACACTGACGCTGATAGTCACTAACGGGCACTGGGCCACGCGCTTACGCTACCAACAAAAACGTTTACTCGAGCAATTGCAAAGCTTAGCTGAGTTTCGCGAAGTGACACGCATTCAATTTAAAGTGCGCCCACCGATGCAGCAGGACAAGCCTGAGTTACGTAGTGTTGCCATCTCAGCGCAATCAGGCCAGACCATTCAAGACAGCGCAGAAGCCATACACGATCCTGCGCTGCGCGAAGCACTAGAGCGCCTTGCTAAGCATGCTAAAAAACCCTAAGCACAACAATATCACAAGCTTGTATCACATGCCTTTGACTGCATAAATGCCCGCCGCATTGCGCCAGTAGCCCTTGTAGTCCATACCGTAACCAAAGATATAACGGTCTTCGCAGTGCAAGCCAAAAAAGTCAGCAGCAAGACCTGGGCGCGCTTTACGGTCATGTTGTTTATCCATCAACACTACGGTGCGCACTGAACTGGCACCCGCACGCTGACAGAACTCAATAATGGCTGACAAGGTATGGCCTTCATCCAGAATATCGTCAACGATCAAAACATTGCGATCCATTAAAGAGATTTCTGGCTTCGCTTTCCAAAACAGCTCGCCACCACTGGTTTCGTTACGATAACGACTGGCATGCAAGTAAGACTGCTCCAAAGGAAAGGTCAATTTAGTCAGCAGTTTTCCAGAAAAAATCAATCCACCATTCATCACACAAAAAACAATGGGATTGGTATCGTGCAATTGCTCATTCATCTGCAGAGCAACACGGTCAATTGCCGCTTCAACTTGCTCCTCAGTGAATAAAACATCGGCTTCGTCCATTATTTGCTGGATATGTTCAAGATTGGCAGACATGACAGGGCTCTTCGTTAAGTAATTAAGGCGCAAAAGGTACTGCGCCAGACCGTTTAGAGCAAGTATTGATCATAAACAAAGTGCCGTTTTATGCCGATTTCGTTTAACCTAAGCGCCTATTCTTTCGATTTTGGAGCCTTGCATGCCCGCCCATGAAATCCGCCACCCACTGATTCGTCACAAACTTGGCTTAATGCGCCGCGCTGATATCAGTACCAAAAACTTTCGCGAACTCGCGCAAGAACTAGGCTCACTCTTAACCTATGAGGCCACCAAAGACTTTCCATTGGAAAGCTACAGCATTGAAGGTTGGAGCGGTACGGTTGAAGTTGAAAAAATTGCTGGTAAAAAAATCACTGTAGTTCCTATTTTGCGTGCGGGTATTGGCATGCTCGAAGGGGTCTTAAGTCTCATTCCCAGCGCTAAAGTCAGTGCAGTTGGTGTGGTGCGTAACGAAGCGACACTCGAAGCCCATACGTATCTGGAAAAACTTGCTCCCGATATGCCCTCGCGTCTGTCATTGATTATTGACCCTATGCTGGCCACAGGTAACTCAATGATCGCTACCATCGATCTATTAAAAAAAGCCGGCTGCAAAGAAATTCGCGCCATGGTGCTGGTTGCCGCGCCTGAGGGTATTCAAGCTGTGAATGCAGCTCACCCCGATGTAGCTATTTATACCGCATCTATTGATCAAGGCCTGGACAGTAACAGCTATATCATTCCTGGCTTGGGTGATGCAGGCGATAAAATCTTTGGCACCAAACAAAAGGAGAGCTGATTCATGCTGTCTCATCCTGCAGAACCAGCTTGGCGCCAAGCCTTAGTGGGCGCACAAATGCTCTTTGTGGCATTCGGTGCATTGGTGTTAATGCCGCTGATTACGGGTATGGATCCGAACGTTGCGCTCTTTACTGCAGGTTTAGGTACTCTGGTTTTTCAAGTTGCAACCAAACGCCAAGTCCCAGTATTTGTCGCTTCAAGCTTTGCCTTTATTGCCCCGATTCTTTATGCAAAAACCAATTTTGGTTTACCGGCAGTATTGGGTGCCATTATGGCTTCGGGCGTGGTGTATATCCTACTCAGCGCCGCAGTGCGCCTCAAAGGCACAGGTTTTATTGATAAATTGCTGCCTCCGGTGGTGATTGCGCCGGTGATTATGTGCATCGGTTTAGCCTTATCGCCAGTGGCCGTCAATATGGCGATGGGCAAATCAGGCGATGGCGCGACGCAACTGATCGCCTACCCTACCGCCATGATTATCTCGATGTCAGCACTGCTGAGCACTCTGGCAGTCGCTACCTTAGGCCGAGGCTTATTTCGCTTGGTACCGATTTTGGCCGGCATTGTGGTGGGCTGCACGCTGTCAGTGATATTGGGGGAAGTGAATATTGCAGCGATTAGCCTGGCACCTTGGTTTGCACTACCGGCTTTTGTTGCTCCAGAGTTTCACTTAGGTGCCATTTTATTTATGTTGCCAGTGGCCTTAGCGCCGGCCATTGAACATATTGGTGGCGTGATTGCGATTGGCAGCGTGACTGGACAAAACTATATCAAGCAACCTGGCCTGCATCGCACGCTCCTCGGTGACGGCTTAGCCACTACCACTGCTGGTATGCTCGGTGGACCACCCAACACCACTTATGCTGAAGTTACAGGCGCAGTGATGCTCACTAAGAACTACAACCCAGTGATTATGACTTGGGCGGCAGTGTTTGCCATTGCCCTAGCTTTTATTGGTAAGTTTGGTGCAGCCTTGCAAAGTATCCCTGTTCCGGTGATGGGCGGCATTTTGTGCTTACTCTTTGGTTCAATTGCCGTAGTCGGTCTTAATACCTTAATTCGCAACCAAGTCGATTTATCTGAGGCGCGTAATCTGATTATCGTGTCAGTGACGCTGGTCTTTGGTATTGGCGGCATGAGTATCGGTAGCGGCGATTTTGCCTTATCAGGTATCTCGCTGTGTGCAGTGATTGCTCTAGTACTCAACCTGGTGTTGCCAGGTAATCAGGGCTGGAAAACCAAACTGCCTGAGCAACGCGATTCCACACCAGAGCCTTAGTCAGGTATTTATAGCGAGCTATTGCAGCATAGGTAGCATCACTGCCTGAGCTGCAATAGAACCTACAAGCTAAATATTTAGCAAAAAAAAACCACCCCGCAGGGTGGTTTAAAGTATTTCGAAAAAAGCTATACCGCCGCAGCTGGGCGCATATATGAAATTGGCGCTGTACTGGCATCTGCAAAGGTCACCACTTCCCAAGCATCAGGCTGCTCAAGGAGTGTTCTGAGTAACAAGTTATTCAGTGCATGACCGGACTTATAGCCGCGGAACTCACCAATTAAGCTTTTACCCAACAGATACAAGTCGCCAATCGCATCTAGAATTTTATGCTTAACAAACTCATCTTCGTAACGTAAGCCGTCTTCATTGAGTACTGAGTTGTCATCAACCACAATCGCATTATCAACGCTGCCACCAAGTGCCAAGTTGTTTGTGCGTAAAAACTCAATATCGCGCATAAAGCCAAACGTACGTGCACGACTGACTTCTTTTACAAACGAGGTGCTAGAAAAATCTACGCATGCCGTTTGTGTACGCCCTGCAAAAACAGGGTGATCGAACTCAATCTCAAAGCCAACTTTGAAGCCTTCAAAAGGCACGAAAGTTGCACGTTTCTCGCCGTCTTCAACTGTGACTTCCCGTAAAATTCGGATGAATTTTTTCGGTGCATCCTGCTCTTCCAGTCCTGCAGACTGAATCAAGAATACAAAAGGCCCAGCGCTGCCATCCATAATCGGCACTTCTGAAGCCGACAGTTCGACGTAAGCGTTATCAATTCCTAAGCCAGCCATGGCTGATAACAGGTGTTCAACCGTGTCTACTTTAACGTCGCCTTTAACCAGCGTCGTCGACATGGTGGTTTCACCCACATTTTTTGCTAAGGCAGATATTTCCACCACAGGATCTAAATCCAT